>CAYGST010000011.1:0-24074 GCA_964352415.1 uncultured Planctomycetaceae bacterium
GACGCGCACCGCTGTTGTCGGCCCCACCTCAGCCGGGCTTGAGCGACCGGAAGAATCCGCAGGCCCCTGGACCCGGAAAGGGTTTCCGCCGGCCGCCCCGATGGGCCCCGAATCGCGGAGCCAGCGGCGAAGGCGCCATCGGTTCCGGAAATCCCTACCGTCCCGCGGACGAGCCGCGAGCCGCCGCGGCGGACGCATTCCGGCGCCGATCCAGAGCTTCCGCAACTGATCGCGGCGGTAGAAGATCGGGCAGCCGAACTTGCCCGGGTCCTGGACGATCGCCGTCCCGAGCAGCCCGCCCCACTCGACGGTCTCCCCCGGTCCCTTGCCGGGCACGGGGATGATGCGCACCGCGGTCGTCTTCTGGTTCACCATACCGATCGCCATCTCGTCGGCGATGATCCCGGTCAGGACGTCCGCCGGCGTGTCGCCAGGAACGGCCACCATGTCGAGGCCGACCGAGCAGACGGTCGTCATCGCCTCGAGCTTCGCGAGCGACAGCGCGCCCACACGGACGGCGTCGATCATGCCCTCGTCCTCGGACACGGGGATGAACGCTCCGGAAAGCCCGCCGACGCTCGAGGAGGCCATCACGCCGCCCTTCTTGACCGCGTCGGTCAGGAGCGCCAGCAAGGCCGTCGTTCCCGGCGCGCCGGTGCGCTCCACCCCCATCAGCTCGAGGATATCGGAGATGGAGTCACCGATGGCCGGCGTCGGCGCGAGGCTGATGTCGATGATCCCGAAGGTCGTGCCGAGACGGCGCGCCGCCTCGCGGCCGACGAGCTCGCCGACGCGCGTGATCTTGAACGCCGTGCGCTTGATGACCGAGGCCACGGCTTCGAGACTCGCGCCCGGGCCGAGGCGCTCGAGCGCGCTGCGCACGACGCCGGGACCGGAGACGCCGACGTTCAACACGGTCTCCGCTTCGCCGACGCCGATGTGCGCACCCGCTACGAACGGGTTGTCCTCGACGACGTTGCTGAAGCAGACGAGCTTGGCGCAGCCGAGGCCGCCGGTGTCGCTGGTCAGCTTGGCGGTCTCGAGGACGAGCTCCGAGAAGCGCCCAACGGCGTCCATGTTGATCCCGGCGCGGGTGCTGGCGAGGCTGATCGACGAGCAGACGTGGTCCGTGTTCGCGAGCGCCGTGGGGATCGACTCCATCAGGGCGTGGTCCGCGCGCGTGAAGCCCTTGTGGACGTAGGCCGTGAAGCCGCCGATGAAGTCGACGCCGACCTCCTTGGCCGCCGCGTCCATGGCGAGCGCGAGCGGCGTGAGGTCCTCCGCACCCGACGGGGCAGCGATCCAGGCCACGGGCGTCGTGGCGATGCGCCGGTTCACGATCGGCACGCCGTAGTCGTCCTCGATCGAGTCCGCGACAGCACCCAGGTTCCTCCCGTGATGAACGATCTTGGTGTAGACCTTCTCGCAGGTGCTCTCGAGGTCGGGATCCGCGCAGTCCAGGAGCGAGATACCGAGCGTCGTCGTGCGGATGTCGAGCGTCTCGAGCTCGACCATCCGAATGGTCTCGAGGATCTCTTGGTCGGTGAAGGCCACGGTTCTTGATCCTCGCCTAGACGCGGTGCATGAAGCGGAAGACGCGCTCGTGCACGCAGCGCACGACGTAGTCCTTCTGCCCGGAGAGGGCCTCGAGCGCTCCTTTCAGCTGGCCGAACGCCGCCGCCTCGTCCAGCTCGCAGACGAGCACGAGGTGGAAGTACGGGTCGACCATCTTCTGCGAGATGTCGCGGATGCTCGCGCAGTGGTTGCCGATCACCGTCGTGATCTCGGACAGCACGCCGGGCCGGTTCGGACCGACCGCGGTGACGATCACCCCGGTGCCCTGGAACTCGCTCTCGGGCTCGGGGATCACCTGCGGGCGCTCCTGCTCGCGCGCGGCGTCGGGGCCGCGGTCCGGCGCGGGCTCCGCGTAGGCGCCCGACTGCGTCCGGATCTGGACGCCGAGCGAGCGCGCGACCTCCTGTGCCTGCGGCGTGACGACGGTCTTGGCGTCGACGACGAGCTCGCCGCCTCCACCGCGCCGAACGTCTTCTGCGGTGAGGAAGCGGCGACTCATCGGTTGTTGTGCTCCTGTGCGGAGTCGGTGCCGAAGGCGACGGGCCCGGCCTCGCCGAGGAGGCTGACCGTCGCCCGTCCGTTCTTGACCTGAACGACGTAGCTGCCGTCGTTCTCGAGCATCTCGTGCCAGAGGCAGGGGCGCTGGCTCGCGGCCCGGCCACTGGCGTGTTCGCCGCCCTGCACCACGTGGATGCCGAGGCGGAAGGCAGCGTCGAGCGCGCTGGGCGTGGCGATCGTGCCCGCGTCGAGGTGCAGCACCTCGCCCGCGCGCATGCCGAGCACGTCCTGCTCGCAGATCAGACGCTTGCCCATCGAGTTCGCGCCTGCCTTAGAGGTGGCGGACCAGGTCGGCGTGCGGGCGGGCGATGACCACGTCACGCATGAGCTGCCCGCGATCGCTGGCGACCCGCGCCCCCGCCGTGATCGAGGAGCGCACGTCGCTGACCTCGCCGGTGAGCGTGAAGTAGCCCTTGCCGCCCATCCCGTTGGCGATGCGCAGCTCGAGCAGGTCGACCGTCGCCGTCTTGAGCGCGGCGTCCGCCGCCAGGACGGCCGAGGCGACGGTGCTCGTCTGGATCACGCCGAGCGCGTCGAGCGTGCCGTTCAAGCGGCCCTCGCGCCACAGCCCGAAGGTCAGCTGCTCATGGGCCTGCTCGATCAGGAGCGAATCGACGAGCGAGTCCGCGGCCACTTCGGCGCCGCGCCGCAGGGCCGAGGTCACGCTCTGCACCGAGCCGGTGAACAGCATCAGGTACTTCCCCGGCTGGACCGGCTCCGCGAACACCATGCTCACGTCCGCCTCCCACAGGACAGCGTCCGCCGTTTCGATGCCGCGGGCGACGCAGTTCAGCTCCAGGAGCCCGATGGAGGGCTGGAACTCGACGGCCTCGTTGCGCTTGGGGTTGATGTCGTTACGGGTCATGGCGAATCGCCTTGGCTGGGTCTAGTTCGCTCCACCGGTGGAGCGGTCGTGTTCTGCGGTCTGTCCGACGATGCGGCCGCCCTCGAGCTCCATGGAGTCGATGACGCCGACGATCGCGGTCTGGAAGCCGATGTCGTGGCCCTTGCCGATCGCGTGACGCGCGGCGCGGCCGTGGACGACGAGGACGCGCTCACCGACGCCGGCCGAGACCGTGTCGACGGCGACCATCGTCTCGGCGCTCTCGTCACCGTCCGTCGTGAAGGGGCGCACGACCAGGAGCCGCAGCCCGCCGAGGGTGCCCTCCTTCTGCGTCGCCCAGACGTTGCCGATGACGGTGCAGACGTGCATCAGGCGCGTCCTCCCTTCGGGGCGCCGCCGAGGCGCGGCGCGTCCGCGCGCCAGGAGTCCGGCGCGCCGGGGACGTCGAAGTCGTCGACGATCCCCACCACCGCGGCCTCGTAGGCGTAGTCGCCGTCGCCGCCGCAGGCGACGCGCGCCGCCTTGCCGAAGGCGACGAGCACCTGCTCGCCGATGCCCGCGCCGATCGGGTCGGCCGCGACGACCGGCGTCACCTTCGGCGCGCCTGGGTCAGAGCGTTCGTCGAGCGCCTCGATCACGAGGAGCCGCAGGCCGTTCAGATCAGGGTTCTTCTGCGTCGCCCAGACCTCGCCGATGACCCGACCGAGGAACATCAGTGCGCCTCCCCGAGGTTCGGGCGACCGCCGATCCCGGCGAGCGTGCGCTCGACCGCGGCGACGGCCTGCTCGATGTCCGCGTCCGTCCCCGCGAGCTGCAGGCGCCCGACGGCCCCGTAGTTCTGCAGGTCGACGAGCCGCACGCTGGACGCCTTCTCCGCCTCGTTGGCGGCGACGAGCGCGAACACGGCCGGCGACACCTCGAGCGTGTAGAGCGTGTCCTTGCCGAGCACCAGCATGCCGGTGCGCGAGCGGTTGATGACCATCGCTTGGTGGTCGTCGATGCGCCGGATGATCCGGCTCGTCAGGAGATTGGGCTTGAGGCCGCCGTCCGTCGTGGAACTCAGCTCGGCGAGCAGCAGGTCGCGCGCCATGCGCACCTGGCCCTGGTCCGGCCCGTGCACCTCGAGCACCCCGTAGCTGCGCTCGGTGATCATCGCCCCCGGCTTGACGTCGCACGCCTTGAGCGCGATGTCGAGCAGCGAGTGGACGACGATGCCCGGGCAGACCTCCAGCCAGAACGCCGACTCCCCGGACACGGGGTAGAAGCCGTCCGCGTTCGTCGCGATCGTCGCGGCGAACTGGGGCTGGAGCTGGTCGAGGAGCACGGCTCCACGCAGCTCGGCGGTGAGGGACGAGTTGGGCAAGGTTCGCGAAGGCCGCGGGCGCCGCTACGCGGGCGAGACGGCGAACCGCCCCTCCTCGCGCCGTGCGGCAGCGTGGCTCACGCCTCGTCTGGCATCGGGGGGATGTACTCTTCGAGGTCGCCAGCGGGGCGCGGGATCACGTGCTGGCTGAGCAGCTCGCCGACCCGCCGCGCCGCGGAGGCGCCGGCTTCGACCGCAGCTTTCACGGCGCCGACCTCGCCGCGCACCATGACGGTGACGAGGCCGCCGCCGGAGATCTCCTTGCCGAGCAGCGTCACTCGCGCAGCTTTGCACATGGCGTCCGCGGCTTCGACGGCGCCGACGAGACCGCGCGTCTCGATCAGGCCCAGGGCGATGTCCGTGTTCATCGGTTCTCTCTTCTAGGGTTGGGGATACGTGGGGAGGTGACCGTTCGAGTGGCGTCGTCAGGCGCTCAGGCCTGACAGACGCCAGTGGTCACGTCCATTTGCGGGCAGCCCTTACAGGGGCCGAGCGGGCAACCGGCGCCCGCGTGACTGAGGATGGTCTCGATGTCCTTGGGGCTCAGCAGCGAGCGCGCCGGCGCAAGCGCGCGCGACGCGCCGGCGGACGGCGGGGCGCCAGCCCCCGGCGCGGTCACGCGCGGCGCGACGGCCGTCGTGAACGTCGGCGCACTCTTCACGCCGGCTCCGACCTTGGACTGCATCGGCTGCGGTTGGCGCGCGGGCTGCGGCGCGGGCGCCGCAACGCGCGGCGCTCCCCCGCTGCCGGCAGCCGAACTCGGAGCCGGGGCGACCATGGAGGACGGCGGGGCCGTCACGGGCCGCTGGACGTCGCGCGGGGCGCCGACGGTGGGGTTCCCGTGCCAGTTTGTCGTCGAGCTCACCGCTGAGCTGATCGGCGCGGCGCGCAGGCTGCTCGACAGCGCGGGGTCCCCGTCCAGCATCGAGCCGCGCGGCGCGGCCTCGCCGCCGAGCGAGGCGGCCATGGCGTGGTCGCGGGCCTCCTGCTCGCGCCAGTCGCGCTTGCGGTACGCGACGCGCTTGATGTTGATCAGGTGCCGCGCGGTGATGTTGTCGGAGCTGATGTTGCCGGCCTGGGGACCGCAGCCGAGGCTCACGGACGGGTCCAGGTTCGTGCTGTAACCGACGGCGCCTTGAGACGTCGGGCCGTTGACGATGATCCGGTTCGCGGGCTTCTCGAGGAAGAAGGCGTCGAGCACGGACGGGTCCTCCGCGTGCACGCCGAGCGTGTGGCCGAGGCCGCCGTACTTCAGCGTCTGCATGCAGACGTCGCAGCCCTCGCGCCAGCCGTCGACCACGTGGACCGACAGGAGCGGGCAGAGGATCTCGATCGTGATCGGCCAGTCGCGGCCGACGCCGCCCTGCGGGCAGAGCAGGACGGAGGTGCTCTCCGGGACCTCGAAGCCGGCCATGCGCGCGATCTTCCACGGGTCCTGGCCGACGACCTCCGCGTTCATCATCCCGCCCTTGTTGCAGAGGGCCGCGAGCTTGGCCGTCTCCGCCTCGTTGCAGAGGTAGGCCCCGCGCGCGAGCAGCTGGCGCAGCGTCTCCTCGTAGACCGGGCGGTCGATGACGAGCGCCTGCTCGGAGCAGCAGAAGGTCGCGTTGTCGAAGCTCTGGCTCGAGACGATGCAGCGCGCCACCTCGGCCGGATCGGCGGAGCGGTCGATGTAGACGGGCACGTTTCCCGGGCCGACGCCGTAGGCCGGCCGGCCGGAGCTGTAGGCGGCGTGCACGAGTCCCTCGCCGCCTGTGGCGAGGATGATCGCGGTGCTCTCGCTCTTCATCAGCGCGCCGGTGCCCTCGAGGGTCGGGTGCTCGAGCGCGATGACGAGGTCGGGCGGCGCGCCGACGCCCTGGATCGCCTTGCGCATCACCTCGACCGTCGCGGCGATGCAGCGGATCGCCCGCGGGTGCGGCGACAGGACGCAGGCGTTGCGGCCCTTGACGCTGATGATCGCCTTGAAGGCGGCCGTCGAGGTCGGGTTCGTGGTCGGGACGATGCCCGCGATCACGCCCGCGGGCGTGGCGACCTCGACGATGCCGCGGCCCTCGTCGCGGCGGATCACGCCGACCGTCTTCTCGTCCTTGATCGAGTCCCAGGTCGCCTGGGAGCCGAACAGGTTCTTGAGGATCTTGTAGTGGACCCGGCCGATGCCCGTCTCCTCGACCGCGGTGCGGGCGAGCGGGTACGCGTTGTCGCGCACCGCGAGCGCCATCGCCTCGCAGACGCGGTCGATCTGCGCCTGGCTGTAGTCGCGCACGGCGTGCGCGGCGGCCTTGGCGCGCGCGAGCGCGTCGCGCACCTCCTGCAGGGAGCGGAGATCGGGATCGAGCGAGGGCACGGAGCTGCGTCACGGGCGCCGGGTTTCCCGCGGCGCCGAAGCGGACGTCCTAGCGGCCTTCGGTGACCTGCTTGAGCGCGGGGAGGATGCGCCAGAGCTGGTCGTGCGGACGCGGGATCACGTGCACGCTGACCAGCTCGCCGACGCGCCGCGCGGCTGCGGCTCCGGCGTCCGTCGCGGCCTTGACCGCTCCGACCTCACCGACGACGAACATCGTGACGAGCCCGCCGGTCGCGCGCTCCTTGCCGAACAGCTCGACCATGGCGGCTTTCACCATGGCGTCTCCGGCTTCGATCGATCCGACGAGACCCTTGGTCTCGACCATGCCCAGGGCGACTGACTTCATGGCGGCGCTCGACTCGCGGTGTCTAGGGAGAGTTGGGGATCGCGGGGGTCTTCTTAGGGTCACGTACCCCAAAGCCTCCCGCTTTCGGCGCGCGGAGCGTCGCTCCCCCCACCGAGGCCGCGAAGTCTAGGCTCGTCGGCCCGTGTTGTCCATCGGTCCGCGCGCGACCGCCGGAAGGCGGGACGTTGAAGGAGACATGCGAAGCACTTGCGGGCGGTGGGTCACAGACGGAAGGCCTCGGGCGCGTGGAACACCTCGACGCCGAACGCGGGCGCGCCGTCCGCGCCGAGCAGCCGCCGCTTGAGTGCCAGGTCGAAGGCCAAGGGGTGAGCCCGGTACAGCTCCCGCAGCGGCGCGACGTCCTGCTCCGCCAGCAGGCCCGCGTCGACCATCGGGGCGAGGTGCACCGTGACGTTCAGCGCAGGCAGCGGGTAGTCGCTCGCGAAGACCATCCGCGGGTGCAGGTCGCGGCGCGCGACGATCGCCTGCAGGGCCCCGCCCAGGCGATTGAACTGCGTCGTCGCCGAGATCTCGCCGAAGAGCAGGCCCTCGTAGCGCTCCTCGTCCATCATCCGGAAGAACAGGTCGAGGCTTCGCACGCGCTCGCGCGCGCTCTCGGGCTGGTCGAGGTCCTCGTCCTCCCCGAGCGAGGCGCAGTGCGCGGCGATGACGCGCACGCCGGCATCGAGCGCGCGGCGCAGGCGCAGCGGGTTGCCGAGCTTCTGACGCTCCCTGGCGTCCACGGCCTGCTCTTCACCCGTATGGCTGAGCAGCGTCAGGTCGAGCTCGACCAGCTTCGCGTAGTACGCATCGCACTTCGGGCTCGCCGGATCCATGCCCATCGAGTTCGGCAGCCACTTGACGAGGCGTCCGCCGCGCGTCGCCCAGCGCTCGAGCTCCTCGAGCGCGTCCAGGCGGTACGGGTGCACGGACATCACCGGAACGAAGCGGCCGCCGGAGGCATCGGCCAGGTCGAACGCGTACTCGTTGGGGACGTGGAACTCGGTGTGCTCCGCGTCGACCTCCCCCGCCTCGTCGTAGGCGCGGTCGAACGCGAGCAGCGCGCCGCGGCTGGCGAGCGGCATCGTGGCGAAGAGCTCCTCCAGCCGCTCGGCGTACTCCTGGTCGGCGCGCTCCAGGTCTCCGACGCCAGCGCCGGAGAGGTAGATCTCGAAGCGACCGCGCGCGAAAGGTGACGCCCACGAGCGCATGTGCGGGTGCACCTCGCAGCCTGTCTCTCCCGTGCCGATACCGGCGACGTGCACGTGGAAGTCGACGACGCGCGTCGGATCCAGCCCTTCGAGCGAGGCGTCGAGCAGCGCGGCCGCCTCGGGCGAGAGCTCGGCGCGCCATTCGGCGCGGCCGAGCTCCCAGGCCCCACCCAGCTGACGGACCAGCGCCGAGTAGCCGAACGCGGCGAAGGCGGCCGCCCCGAGCACCAGCACCCCGAGCACCTCGAGGAGGCGCGCGCGCCGGCGGCGCGGCTTCGGCGTGGAGACGTCGGTGGGGCTCGTTCGATCCATGGCTTTCGATAGAGTACGCCGATGGCCCGCGACTCCAAGCCCGTGCTCCTCGCCGCCGCCGCGCTCGTCGCGCTGTGCTTCGGGCTGTACGCGGGGACCTTCGACGCGCCGTTCGTCTTCGACGACACGCCCTCGATCGAGGAGAATCCCTTCATCGAGGCGCTCTGGCCGCTCTCGCGCAGCTTCGGCGCGCCCCCCGGCGCGGGCTCGAGCGGACGGCCGCTGGTCTCGTTCTCGCTGGCGCTGAACTACGCCCTCGGCGGCCGCGAGGTCCTCGGCTACCACCTTTTCAACGTAGCCACGCTCGCGCTGGGTGCGCTGGCGCTGTTCGGACTGACCCGACGCGTCCTGCTGCGGTGCGAGCTCGCGCCGCACGCATTCGGACTCGCGTTCGCGATCGCGCTCCTGTGGGTAGTGCACCCGCTGCACACGGACACGCTGAACCACGTCGTCTACCGCAACGGCTCGATGATGGCGGCGTTCTACCTCGCCACGCTGTACTGCGCCGCGCGCGGCGAAGCGGCCGAGGCGAGCGGTCGCTGGTCCCTGCTCTGCGTGCTCGCGGCCGCGGGCGCAATGGCCTGCAAGGAGGTCGCCGTCTCGCTCCCGCTCGCCGTCCTCGCCTTCGACCGTCAGTTCGGCGCGGGGAGCGTCCCTGCCGCGCTGCGCAGACGGCCCGGGATGTACGCCGGGCTGGCCGCCACGTGGGCCCTGCTCGCCTGGTGCGTGCTGTCCGGCGATCGCGGCGAGTCCGTCGGCTTCGAACACGCCGAAATCATCGACGGCGAGGACTACCTGCGCACGCAGATGGTCGCGCTCGCGACCTACGCGCGGCTCACGTGGCTCGCCGGCCCGTTCGTCTTCGACTACCACGGGCAAGAGGTCGTGCGCGAGTGGGCGAACGTCGCGCTCGAGGCGGCGCTGTTCGGCGGACTGCTCGCGCTCAGCGTCTACGGCTTCGTTCGCAAGCACCCCGCCGCGCTGCTCGGGCTCCTCGTGTTCGCCGCGCTCGCGCCGACCTCGAGCGTGATCCCGCTCGCCGGCGAGTTGATCGGCGAGCATCGCATGACGCTCCCCCTCGCGCCTCTCGTAGCGCTGCTCGTGATCGGAGCCTTCGTCCTACTGGCGCGACTGGGCGACGCCGCGCGCTGGCTGCGCCCCGCGGCCGTGGTCCTCGCTGGCGGCGCGCTCGCCGCCGCCACGGTCGAACGCAACATCGACTACGAGTCGCGCGTCGCCCTCTGGCAGGACACGACGCAGAAGCGCCCGGACAACGAGCGCGCCTGGAACCACCTCGCCCTCGCGCTCAAGAACGAGGGCCGGATCGAGGAGGCCGAGGTCGCCTTCCTGCGCGCGCTCGCGATCGACCCCACGCACGCCAAGGCGCGCTTCAACTACGGCAACCTGCTGTTCGCGCGCGGCGACCGCGGAGGAGCGCTGCGCGAGTTCAGCGAAGCCGCGCGGCGGCGTCCGCAGGACGAGCTGATGGTCTTCAACCACGGCTACGTCCTGACCCTCCTCGGCCGCGTGCCCGAGGGCCTCGACCGGTACCGCGACGCGCTCGCGCTGCGGCCGGAGTGGGACCGGCCGAAGATGTTGCTCGCCTGGGCCCTCGCCACCTCGCCCGACGAGCGCGTGCGCGCCCCGGAGGAGGCGGTGCGCCTCGCGGAGGCGCTGAACAGCGAGTCCGGCGGCGGCGTCCCCCGCCACGTCGACGTACTCGCAGCGGCCCTCGCCGCTGCCGGCCGCTTTCCGGAGGCCGAGCGCACCGCTGCGCGCGCCGTCGTGCTCGCGCAGCGCTCGGGTAAGCCGCAGGTCGCAGCGACCTTCGAGGCGCGCCGCGCGCTCTACGCTGCGCGCCAGCCCTTCCGCGAACCCTGAGCGCTACGCGGCCGCAGCCGTCCCGTAGACTCTCCCCGATGAGCGAGCGCAGACAACGCCCCTACTTCCTCGCCCTCGGCGCACTCCTGCTCTCCGTCGCCTGTGGCGGGAGCGAGCCCGAACGACCGCGCCGCCCCAAGGGCGAAGCGCAGCTCGTGGTGCTCCTGATCGTCGACACCCTGCGACAGGACGCGCTCGGCTGCTACGGCCGCGAAGGCGCCGACACGACTCACATCGACGCGCTGGCGGCAGAGGGCGTTCGCTTCGACCAGGCCATCGCGACCTCCGGCTGGACGCTGCCGTCGGTCGCCTCGATGCTGACCGGCACCTGGCCGTCGATGCACAAGGCCCTCGGCAAGGTCTCACGGCTGACGCCGATCTCCACCGAGCTGCCTGTCCTCGCGGAGATCTACCGCGACGCCGGCTGGACGACCCTCGGCTTCGCGAACGCCGCATTCCTCTCGCCGCTGCTCGGCCTCGACCGCGGCTTCGACGTGTTCGATCACGAGCACGCCTACAACTGGGACATCCGGCGCGCGGACGCGACGGTCGACACGGCGCTGTCCGCGCTCGACGAGCGCTCGGGCGAGGACGTGTTCCTGCTGCTGCACCTGTTCGATGCGCACCTCGACTACGACCCGCCGGACGGCTACCTCGAGCCCTTCGTCGGCGCGCGGCGCACCCCGGAGCCGCCCGTGTCCATGAAGGAGTGCCTCGAGCTACGCCTGGCGGACGGCGAAGCGCCCCCGTCCGCGGCGGACCTCGACTACATCCGCGGCGTGTACCAGGGCGAGGTCGCCTTCGTCGACCGCGCGGTCGGTCGCCTCATCGACGGGTTGCGCGACCTCGAGCGCTGGGATCGGACCTCGATCGTCCTGACCTCAGACCACGGCGAGGAGTTCTGGGATCACGGCGGCTTCGAGCACGGCCACACGCTGTACGACGAGCTCGTGCGCGTGCCGCTCATCGTGCGCACGCCGGCGACCGTGAGCGCTGCGGTGCGTGAGGTCGACCCGCTGGTGCGCACGATCGACATCGCGCCGACGCTGCTCGCGCTCTCGCAGCTGGAGTCGCCCGCGAGCTTCCTCGGTCAGTCGCTCGTCCCACACCTCACGGGCGGGCCGATCGGCGCCGTGCAGCCGGCGTTCAGTCAGAGCACGCTCTACGGCGCGGAGAAGATGGCCTGGCGTACGGACGAGTGGTGTCTGATCATCGATCAGGCGGTCGAGGGGCCCGACGGCATCGAGCTCTACGACATGCAGGCCGACCCGGGGCAGAGGCGCAACCTCGTCGCTGAGCGCCCCGGGGTTCGTGACCAGCTCGTGCGGGCGTTCCAGCGCTTCACACGTGAGCTCCAGCAGCGCGCCGCATCGATCGCGACGCCAGAGGTGCAGGACATGGGCCCGACCACCATCAAGAAGTACCTCGAGAGCCTCGACAAGCTCGGCTACACCGGTCGCGACGAGGACGAATGACGGGTGCGCGGCGCAAGCTGAGCCTGCTCGACGCGACCATGCTCGTCATGGGCGCCATCCTCGGGGTCGGGATCTTCTTCAACCCCCACCAGGTCGCGGCGCTCGTACCGAGCGTGCCAGCGTTCCTCGCGACCTGGGGCATCGGCTGCGTCGTCGCTCTCTGCGGCGCCTTCACCTTCGCCGAGTTCGCGGCGACCTGGCCGCACGCCGGCGGCTCGTTCGTCTACCTGCGCGAGATCTACGGCAAGCCGGTCGCGTTCCTGCTCGCGTGGGTCGTGCTGTTCGTGATCTCCACCGGCGCGATGGCCGTCATGGTGGGCTTCGGGGCGACGATGCTGGAGACCGGCTGGCCCGCTGTCGGGGAGTTCGGGGCGTCGCTGGGGTTCGAACCCGAGCTGACGAATCGCCTCATCGGCGCCGCGATCATCGTGGGCTTGCACGCGCTGGCGCTCGGCGGCGCGAAGACCGGCGCGACGTTCCAGAACGTGATCATGGGCATCAAGCTGCTGCTCGTCGTCACGATCCTCGTGGGTGCGTTCCTGGTGTTCGCGCCGTCGCAGGCCGACATCGTGGCGCTGCCCGAACCGACGCAGCCGCTGTGGCAGGGCATGACGCTCGCCATGCTGCCCGTGCTGTTCTCATGTGGTGGTTGGCCGCTGGTCGCCTACATCGCGAGCGAGATCGAGGACCCGGTGCGCAACCTGCCGCGCGCGCTGGTGCTCGGGGTCGCCGGGGTGATGAGCCTCTACCTGCTGCTCAACTTCGGGTACCTGCGCGTCGTGGGGCTCGGCTACATGGCGCAGAACTGGAACTTCGCGGGGGAGGTCGTTACGCGCGCCTATGGGGAGACGGGCGGATCGCTGCTCGCGATCGGGATGGCGGTGTCGGCGGTTGGGGTGACGCTCGTCAACGTGATCACGACGCCGTGGCTGTACGTGGCGATGTCGCGCGAGGGGCTGTTCTTCGAGAGCTTCTCGAGGCTGAACGTGCGGACCGGTGCGCCGGTGGCGGCGCTGCTGTGCCAGGCGACGATCGGGTTGCTCTACCTGTTCCTGGCGGACGCGAACTTCCTGGTCGACTCGGTGGTGTTCGTGGAGTGGTTGTTCCACGTGCTGATCGCGTTCGGGCTGTTGTGGCTGCGAAGGCACCGGAGCGAGCTGCCGCGACCGTTCCGGTCGTTCGCGTATCCGCTGTTGCCGCTCGTCTACGGGGTGTTCGCTGTCTATCTGGTCGTGGGCACGATCTGGCAGGACGAGGCGCCGAAGACGCTGACGGGCGCGGGTGTGGTGCTCGCCGGGGTGCTGATCTATCCGGTCTGGAGGCGCCTTGCGGACCGCGAGCGGGCTGCGCAGTGACATGGTGATCGGTTCGGGTCCATCCGGCTCTCCGCGGCGTGTCGTCAACGGCGAGACCATGGGAGGGACGGAGGAACGGAGGAACGGAGTGCAACAGCAGCCTCGACGGTCTTGGAGCCGTGGTTGATCGCATTCGGCATCGGTCGGCTCGGCCGAAGAGCTAGAGATAGAGATAAAAAGCAAAGACAGCCGCGGAGCGGCTGATCTTCTTTCTCCTCTTCTTCTGACTGGCGAAGCCTCCTCAGCTGCAGGGGACGTTCAACCATCGCTGCCGAACCAACGGGGCTGCAGGGACTCTCCGTTCCTCCGTTCCTCCCATGGTATCGCCGTTGACGACACGCCGCGGAGAGCTGGATGGACCCGAACCGATCACCCGCAATGCCAGTGGCGTCCCAATCTCACTCGAAGAACGAAGCCACGACCTGCGCTAGTCCTCGCCCCGAGCGAGTGACGCGGTAGGCGACGCGCACGGGTGGCTCCGCGCTGACGGTGCGCTCGAGCAGTCCAGCTGCGGTCAGCGCGCGCAGGGCTTGGGTCAGCGCGCGTGGGGAGACCTCTCCCAGCGCCGTCTCCAGCTCCGCGAAGCGTCGATGGCCGGTCGCGATCAGCACCAGCGCCGGCATCGACCACTTCTGGTGCGCGAGCGTGGCGACCGCCGGGCGTCGCGCGAGGGCCAGCTCGAATCGCGCGCACCACGGCGAAAGCTCCCGCCCGACCCCTTCCAGCACGAACTCCGGCCGCAGCGGGTGCCCGTAGCCCGGGTTCGGCGCGACCAGGCCCTCCTCCACCCCGGCTCGCAACGTCCGGTGGATCGTCGAGCGCCCGACGTCGAGCTGCCTGGCCAGGACGGCCACCCGCCCGTGGGCCGCGTTCGCCTCGAGGGCCGCCAGCAGCGGAACCGTCCACTTCAGATGGAACAGCCCGACCAGCTTCTCGAGACGCTCGGGGTCGAGAGCCGTGGGAGGTTCGGAGACGGGACTCATGGGTGCGAGGTCACCCTCCGACGTGGAGGCTTGACACAAAAGTATAGCTGCTATACTACTGGACCAGTCCTGACCGACAACCCCCTCCGCGGCCTCCCCGCGGAGATTCGAGACGACCCGGCCCGAGCTCGCGTAGCGGGGCCCACTACCAGGAGAACGAACATGGCCCCCGAACTCGGCTTCGACGGCGGACTGACCTGCTCGATGGGCGTGAAGAACCTCGATGCGGCGATCGAGTGGTACACGCAGACCCTCGGCTTCGAGGTGCACTACAAGATGGACGAGATGGCCTGGTGCGAGATGAGCTCGCCCGTGCAGCGCGTCAACCTCGGCCTCTCCCAGGTCGAGAACGTGGCTCCGGAGGGTGGCGCGACGCTGACCTTCGGCGTGAAGGACATCGACCGCGCCCGCGCCAGCCTCGAGGAGCTCGAGGTGCGCTTCGACGGCGACACCATGACGCTGCCGGGGATGGTCCGGCTCGCGACCTTCTTCGACCCCGACGGCAACAAGATGATGCTCTACCAGGACCTCAGCGGCGGCGCCTGAGAGGCGCTGCCCTCTCGAGGCCTCGCGCTCTTCGCAGCGCGGGGCCTCGGTGCACGCCCGGCGGACGCGAAGGTCAGTCCCGGCTGAACGCGTCGCCGTCGAGCGACGGCTCCTGGTTCGCGGAGAGCCCCACGGCCAGGCCGAGCGCCGTCAGCGAGACGAGCAGCGACGAGCCGCCCGTCGAGATCAGCGGCAGCGTCAAGCCCGTCATTGGCAGCAGCCCGAGGTTCACGCACACGTGCACCCCGACGTGCGCCGCGAAGTAGATCGCGACGCCCCCTACGACCAGCCGCGTGAAGCGATCACGGATCTCGCTGGCGCCGAGCATCAGCAGCACGACGAGCAGCGCGTAGAGCAAGAGCACCGCCGTCGCCCCCACCATCCCGGTCTCGCCCGCGATGACGGCGAAGACGGAGTCGGACTCGCGCTCGGGCAGGATCCCCGCTTCGTTGCCGATGCCACGGCCGAGGCCCTGACCCTGCCAGCCGCCCTGCCCGACGGACATGCGGGCGTGGTAGGCGTGGAACCCGGGACCCTGACGGCCGTCGATGAGCGCCTCGGCCTCGATCGACTCGACCCAGGTGTCGATGCGCTCGAGCTGGTAGGCCTGGACCCCGACCTCGTACTGGTACGCCCCCACTCCGGCGCCGACACCGAGGCCGATGAGCAGCAGCAAGACCCCGCCGTGCGCGCCGGCGAGGTAGAGCATGCCGAGCGTGACGGGCACGATCGTGATCGCCGTCCCGAGGTCCGGCTGCAGCACGACGAGCCCCATCGGCACGATCGCCAGCAGCGCAGGACCGAACCAATCATCCAGGTCGCGCAGGCGGTTGCGCGCGAGCACCCGAGCCAGCACGAGAATGATCGCCAGCTTCGCAAACTCCGAGGGCTGGATGTCGAACACGGATGTCTCGATCCAGCGCCGCGCGTTGTTGCGCTCACTGCCGATGAACGGAACGGCCACCAGCAGCACGAGGCAGCTCGTGTAGAGCAGCCAGGCGTTGCGGCGCAGCCAGCTAGGTCGCGCCAGGATCCCGACGACGAGGCAGGGCGCCGCGACGATCAGCTTCTTGATGTGGCTCTCCAGGAGAATGGCGCCGGTGCGGCTCTGGATCTCGTCCGCCGCCGCCATCTCGGCCAGGAAGAGCACGCCGACGCCGAGCAGCACGAGCCCGACGAAGAGCGTGTGCCAGCCCATCTCGTGCCAGCGCACCCAGCCCGTAGAGAGCGCGCCGCGCGAGCGACTCGACCGGCGCGGCCCGCGCATCGCATTCCGTCGACTCACTTGAACGCCCCCTGCGCGAAGGCCTGGACCTCATCCGTGGCGAGGAACTGCGCCGCGACGTAGACCGCCGTCCGGCTCGCCGTGGCGCCGATGTCGTGGCAGTAGATCACGACGACGAACTGCGGGTCGTCGACCGGGAAGAAGCCCGTGAACCACGCGTGCTTGCGCATCTCCGGCTCCCAGCCGTCCCCCCGCGAGAGCTCGCTGCGATACGCCGCCGTCATCGGCAGGTAGTCCGCGCTGCCCGTCTTGCCGGCGACCGCGAAGCCGAGGTCCTCGTCATCGAGGCCCTTCTGCTTTGCGCTGCCCTTGGTCACGACGCCGCGCATCCCCTGGCGCACTCGCTCGAGCGCCCATGCCGGGAGCGGAATGGTCTCCGTCTCCACCGGCAGCGGCACGCCGTCCACGCTGCGCACGAGGCGCATGCGCGGCAGCTCGCCCGTCGCGAGCCCGGCCGTCGCGCGCGCAACCTGGATTGGCGTCACCTGGATCACCTCGAGGCCGTTCCCCGCCCGGTTGAGCTCGGTGAGCGAGAGCTCGCGCGAACTGCGCAGTCGCGGGATCCGGAAGTCCTCCGAGAGGCCGCCGCGGCCGCCGACCGCGCGTACCCCCGTCGGAAGATCGAAGCCGAACATGTGCGCCAGCTCCGTCAGGTTCTCCTTCGTCTCGAGCAACTCACCCACCTGGGCGAAGTAGGCGTTGCACGACTCCTGAATGGCGACGTCGAGGGTCATCGCGCCGTGTCCCCAGCGCTTGTGGCAGCCGACCTTGTTCCAGCCCGCCGAGCCGCCCGGCCGCGGCTCGCAGAAGTAGACGTGCTCGGGATCGAGTCCGCGTCGACTGAGCGCATAGGCCGCGACGAACGGCTTGAAGATCGAGCCCGCCGGGTGGAACAGCGGCATGCGCAGCGTCCGGTCGTAGTTGTAGCCGCGCTCGCCGTCGCGGGCCGGTGAGGGATCGTCCGGCTGCTTGGGGGCCGAGGCCGCGGCCAGGACCTCGCCGTTCACCCGCGCCAGGACGATCGCCCCCACCGGGTTGCGGAACCAGTAGTCGTCGCGCCGCGCCTCGGATGGCGGTAGGAACGGTCGCTCGATCGTGCGCTGCGCAGCCTGCTGCAGCTCGACCGCCAGCGTCAACTCGACGTCCTTGCCGTTCACCTTCTCCGTGACGCGGACGCCGCGGGTGCGCTCCGCGCGCTGCTGCAGCCCCTCGCGCACCTCGAAGCCGTTGCGCCCGCGCAGCTCGCGGTCCATCAAGCCCTCGATCCCGCTCGAGCCGTGCACCTCGTCCTGCCGGTAGAGCTCGCGGACCAGGGCGCCCATCTCGCGGGTGTCCTCGCTCGAGTGCTCGCGCTTGCGGAAGATCTGGTCGAAGGCCCGGCGCTCGTACTGCTGCTCGAGCACCTCCTCGAGGGTCGACTCGCGCACGACGCCGATCAGCTCCCTCGCGATCAGCAAGCCGTCCGCGTCGAGCGCCATCGCGAGCCGCCGCGTGCGCGGCTCGACCTCGAACCCCGCGTACTCGGAGGAGAAGCGCGTGAGGGTGTTCACGATGGCGTCGTCCGGCGTGTCGTCGATGCGCTCGGGGCGGCTGCCCCGGTCGCGTACGAAGTAGTCGTACTTCTTCGCCGCGCGCTCGACGCGCTCCTCCGCCAGCTCGAGCGGCAGCGCGAAGCCCGCGCGCAGCGCCTTCGCCTCGACGCGTTCGAGCACGCCGCCGAGCTCCGCCTGGAAGCGCGCTTCCCAGAGCTCCGCGAGCCAGGGCAGGAGCTCCTCCGCGTCGCGCGGTGCCGACGGATCCGCGAGGTGCGTCGTGTCCAGGTTGCGCGGCGGCTGCAGGCGCCAGGCGATGCGCTCGCGCGCCGCTTCGACGGACTCCGGCGCCCGCCAGGGATCCCACTCGCGCCCGCGCCAGTCCACGTAGGGCTCGGGCGGGTTCGCGAGCGCGACCTCCGCCGCGTACTCGAACGGCAGGAAGGCCTCCAGCTGCTGCGCGTGCCAGCCCTCGGCACGCCCCTCGCGCACCGCTTCGTCGAGGAAGGGCAACAGGCGCGTGAGCTCGCCCTCGAGCTCGATCCGCTCGAAGAGGTCCGGCAGTTCGGCGAAGACGGCCGCGGCGTCGATGCGGTGCCACTCGCGCTGCTGCGCGCGTGCCTCGCGCGGCGTCCGCGGCCGGCGCGCGAAGAGCCGCGCCAGCTCCCCGAACCAGGCGTCGTAGGCGCCCTCGCCGCGGTCCTCGCGCAGGCGCGCGCTGATCTGCGCGCGCGGCACGTGGAAGGTCCGCCGGTTCGCCAGCCAGGTCTCCCGCGCGCGCTCCGCCCAGTCCCTCTCGCGCGCCTCGCTCCAGCCGAGCCGTGCCGCGAGGAACTCGAGGTCGACGAGGGCGAGCAGGAGCTCCGACTCGACGCGCCCCGGCTCGAAGCCGGTCGCCTCGAGGAACAGGTCGCGCGCGATCGCGTCCTCGATCCCCCGGCGCTTGTCCTCGAGCGCGTTCACCAGGTGCCCGAGGAACTCGTCGCCGCTGAGCGCTGGCGTGCCATCGGGCCCGAGCACCTCCATCTGCATGGCGAGTTGCCGCAGCCTCCCGAGCGAGCGCGACAGGCGCCGCTCGGTTCGCTCGCGCACCTCCTGCACCGAGACCTCCTCCTTGTCCGCGACCAGCTGCGCGAACGTCCGGTCGAGACCCTCTTCGTTCTTGATCGACTTCAGGATGTCGCGCCAGTCCGCTCGGCGCGCCTGCAGGAGGCCCTGGATGTAGAAGCGAACCTCGTTGGCGCGCGTGCGGCGCTGCTCCGCGCCGCGTTCGACCTCCTCGAAAGCCAGACCGCAGAGCTCGGCCGCGCCGTAGTCGGCGAAGCGCTGCAGCTCGCCCGCCTGCAGGTCGACGAGCTGCATACCCCAGGTCTCCAGCGAGCCCGCCGCCTCCTGCAGCGAGACGCTGCGGCGTTCGAGCGCGCCCCGCGCGTGTGCGACCTGACCGAGCGGGTGGTGCCGGCGGAACTCGCGGTAGACGAAGCGCACGGCGTAGGCCTCCTCGTCCTGCACGAACACCTCGCCATTGCGGTCGGTGATCTTCCCGCGCAGGTACGGCAGCGTGCGGCCGCTGCGCGTGAGGTTGGCCGCCTCGCTCGCCCACACCTCGTGCTCGACGATCTGGACCTGATAGAGCCGCGCGATCAGTCCGACGACGCCGAGGCCCACGAGCGCGATCAGCGGGAAGAAGCGCCGGCTGCCTACCACGTCTCCACCTTGAGGGGCGAGAGGCCCGGCAAGCGCGTCAGCGCGCTGCCGATGGCCAGCGCGGTCAGCCCGCTGGTGAACGCCAGCGGCACCAGCCCCTCGAGTTGCGGCAGCGCCTCGCCAACGCGCGCGTAGCGGACGACCTCGAGCCAGAGCGAGAGCCCGAAGGCCCCCATCGCAGCGAGAACGCCGCGCCACAGCGGACTCTCGAGCTCGACGAGGTGGCGCAGCGCGGAGGCCACCCAGGCGAAGCCGAGGAACGCACAGAGGATGGCGAGGCTCGGGTCGACCGAGAAGCTCTTGCGGCCGAGCGCGGCGAGGATCGCGAGCAGGAACACGTCCTCCTTCCTGACGGCGCCGAGCAGCGCGACGAACAGCACCATGCCGAGGTCCGGGGTCGCCAGCGCGAAGAGCTCGTTCTCCGTCAGCCGCTCCTGCACCGCGTGGACCCACGCGAACCAGACGATCACGAGGATCCAGGCGACGAGGCGTGACTGAGCGATCACGGCTGCTCCTTTCGCCGCAGCTCACGCGCCTCGCGCTGAGCGAGGTTCCGCTCGCGGCGCTCCGCGCCGGTCCACACGAAGACGTGTCCGAGCGCGCGCACCGCCGGATCCTGCTCGACGAAGAGCTCGTGCGTCTCCCGGCCGATGGGGAGCTCCGTCGAGCCGACGTACAGCCCGCGCGGAATCCCGTCCTCACCGGAGCCGGTGTACAGCTCGGCGGCGCGCGGGCCGCCGTCCGCGCTCGGCGCGAGATCGATGCGGCACGTCCAGCGGAAGCGCAGCGCGCCTCCATCGCGTTCGCGGCCGAGCGCGATCAGCTCGCCGATCGGTCGGGGCGCGGCTTCGCCTTCGAGCTCGGCCAGCACGACCAGACGCAGACCCGGATCGCCGAGCCCCAAGAGGTCGGCGGAGAGCAGTCCGGTCTCGCCCACGCGTCCGACGAGGTGCGCGCCGAGGGCGACCGCGCTGCCCGGCTCGAGGCCTGCGCTCGAGCCTCGCGAGAGCCGGCGCCCCTCGCGGGTCGCCGTGACGTCCCCGCGCGTCAACGCCCGTGCGCCGACCCAGTTGCCGTTCGCGAAGGTCTCGAGCTCGAGGCGCTCCGCAGGAGGCCCGCTGGCTTCGGGCGCGAGCACGATCACCTGATACAGACCGCTCGCGAAGTCGAGCGGCGACTCGATGCGATGGATCAGGCTGCCCTGCTCGAGGCGCGCCGTCTGCAGCGCGCCGAGCCGGTAGCCGCGGGAGAGCGCCGCCAGCTCGGGCTCGAAGTCCTCGGGCTCCGACACGAGCACCTCACCCGTCTCGACGCCGCGCAGCGCCGGGTTGTGCAGGGCGAGGTGCAGCTGCTCCTCGTCGCCGACGGCCTCCGGCGCGAGCCCGCCAACCGTGAACGTGATCGGCTCGCCCACCGGATCGCCGCGCCAGTCTCGCCGCCTCACGCTCCCCCCGACGAAGAAGCCCGTCCGCGTCACGAGGTCGACGTGCACGAGGTTGAGGTCGTCCTCGTCGATGCGCGCGACGCGACCGACGTACGCGTCACCGGTCACGACCGGCAGGCCTGGCTCGATGCCCTCCGTCGTCGCCACGTGGACCTGGATCCGGTCGCGGTCGCCGCGACTGCGGCGCAGGACCTCGCCGTGGATCAAGCGGCGGCCGTGGCTCAGCTCGGGATCCCCCGGGAGAGCGCTCTCCTGCTCCAGCGCGAGCAGCTCGGCCGCGTCCCCGCGCACGTCGCGCGCGATCTCGTCGAGGCGCGCCTCGGCAGCGCGCACCTTGGGGATGCGCGCCCAGCCGAGCGGCGCGACGACCTCGGCGATCACCCGCGTTGGCGTGAACAGGAGCTCGATCCCGCGACTCACGGACGGCACCGGGCGCAGCGAGAGCGCTGCACACACGATCAGGAGCACCAGGTAGATGCTGCGCCGACGCCCGAGGAGCCGCATCAGGAGGTCCCGTTCAGGTTGCCGTAGGGAATCGAAGCGGGGCGACAGCCTGCCAGCGTCACACGCGCACAGGTCACGCCGCCGTCTCCCCGCGCACTGGCGGGTTGCGGCTTCGATCGGTCGCGGCCGCGCCGCACCCGATCACCGCTCGTCGGCCGCCAGGACGCGCGAGAAGACGTCCAGCTTGTCGAGGAAGATTCCCGTTCCGCGCGCCACGGCGCAGAGCGGATCCGCAGCGACGCGCGCGGGCACGCCGAGGTGTTCGGTCACGGCATCCGCGATGCCGTACAGCAGCGCGCCGCCGCCAACGAGCGTGACGCCCGTGTCGACGAGGTCCGCCGCGATCTCGGGCGGCGCCTCCTCGAGGATCGAGCGCACGGCCTCGCAGATGAGCCGCACCGGCTGCGAGAGCGCCTCGCGGATCTCGATCGACGTCACGGTCGTGCGCCGCGGGAGGCCGGTGATCGAGTCGCGACCCTTCACCTCCATCGAGAGCTCTTGTTCCATCGGGAACGCCGCGCCGATCGTGAGCTTGATGCGCTCCGCCGACTGCTCGCCGACGAGCAGCGAGTGGTGGCGACGGAGGTGGTTGATGATCGCCTCGTCCATCTCGTCGCCCGCAATGCGCAGGGACGTCGCGACGACCGCGCCCGCGAGCGAGAGCACCGCGATCTCCGTCGTGCCGCCGCCGATGTCGACGATCAGCGAGCCGCGCGCCTCGGTGACGGGCAGGTCAACGCCGATCCCGGCCGCCATCGGCTCGTCGATCAGGTAGACCTTGCGCGCGCCAGCCCGCTCCGCTGAATGAATCACGGCACGTCGCTCGACTGCCGTGATGCCGACGGGCACCGCGATGACGACCTGCGGCTTCACCCAGTGACGCCCCTCGTGCACCTTCGTGATGAAGTAGCGCAGCATCTTCTCCGTCACGTCGAAGTCGGCGATCACGCCGTGCTTCAGCGGACGGATGGCCTCGATCGAGCCGGGCGTCTTGCCGAGCATCGCCTTCGCCGTGTTGCCGACCGCCATGCCATCGAGGAGCACCTCGCCGGTGTCCTTCTTGACGGCGACCACGCTCGGCTCGTTCAGAATGATCCCCCGCCCGCGGACACTGACCAGGGTGTTGGCCGTGCCGAGATCGATGCCCATGTCGACGGAGAACCGCCCCAGGGCCCATTCCATGGGCTTGAGAAAGTTGACCATGTAGAAGTCGTGGCCACCGGGGCGGGCCAAGCGAGGGGCTCGGAGCGCAGGGAAAAGCCGTGAACGCCTCCGATCCCCTTCGGGCCGCCCGATTGCGCGGTGGTCCGTGGAGTGTAGCGGTGCGTAGGGGCCGTTCAAGGATGGTGAAGCGCGCGCACGGCTTCGGCACTGCCGGGCGAGCGCACCGAAATCTCGGAGGGTTCCAGGAGGTCGCAATCGCCCCTCCAGCGAGCGCCTCCCCGCCAGCTGCGCTGGGCCATCCGTCGCGGCTGTCGGGCCCGTGTCGACGCGCGATCGCTCTCGGCCCCAAAGCAGTGCGGGCCGCGTTCCCAGTAGGAACGCGGCCCGCGCGATGCGATGCGAGGAGCTCTCTTACTTGAAGAAGAGGCCTTCGCCGTAGTGGGTCCCCAGGACGTAGTCCGTCATGAGGATTGCCACGAGCAGCAGCAAGGTGGTGATGATCGGGATGCCGTCGTCGATGGTCATGCCGGAGGACTCCTCCACCACTTCGACTTCGGCGACCGGGGCCGCGGCTTTACGCGACTTGGCCTTGGGGCCGCCGGCGTCTGCACCACCCTTGCGGCCACCACCACTTCTGGAACGACTACGTGCCATGATCAGGTACTCCTTGGGGGTCCTAGAGGCGCGTCGCGGCCTTGTCGCCGGACTGGATGGTCTGACCTTCCTCGGTGCGGAGGATCAGGGCCGTGCACATGTCCTCGCGGACGTTCTCGACGCGAACCTGGCCCTTGTACTGGGCGCCGTCGAAGACCTCGAAGGTGTAGCCGCGCTTGACGCCGCTGGCGGAGCCCGCGTTCAGGGCGACGAGGCCCGGCTTGATGTCGTAGACGGCCTGGAGGACCGAAGCGTTGATCAGCTTCTGCCCCATGATGTCGCTGAGCGAGACGCCCGTGCGGTCCACGAGCGTGGCGAGCTGGGTGTCGAGCGAGGAGACGTCGCGCTGCAGGCCGGCGATGGTCGTCGTCAGATCGGCGATCTGGTTCTCGAGGGCCGCGTTCTGCGCGGCGAGGTCTTCGGAGGTCGTGTTGGCGTCCTGGGCAGTCGACAGCGCGTCGTCGCGGGCGATCTCCGCGTCCCGAGCACGGGCCACGGCCTCGTCCTTGGCGGTGTCCATCGCGGCGAGGGTCGCCTGAATGTCGCTGAGCGCTGCGGCGTTCTTGTCGTTCGTCGCGTTGGCCTCGGAGATCTGGCGTGCCAGGTCCTCGTTCTCACCGGTCACGCGGTCGCGGTCACGGGAGGCGTCGTCGCGCTCGGAGCGGGCGGTGTCCGCCTCTGTGCTCTTCGTGTCGAAGCGGACGCGGAGATCCGAGACCTGCGTCTCGAGCTCCCCCTTCGTCGTTTCGTGCGCGGCCACTTCGGCGTCGTACTTCTGCTTGTACTGGGCGCTGGTCGCGACGTTGTTCCCGGCCCAGGCCAGGAAGACCGCGGCGAGGATCAGGTTCAAGACGATGAAAATCCGTCCGATGGGGCTCATGAGCGTGCGTTTCGTGAAGAGAGGGTCCGCCCGTCGACCGGCCATCCTCGGCCCCCTTTGGGGCACGGGAGAGGGGGTGGCTCGCGTGGGGTCGCGGAAGTATACGGA
>CAYGST010000012.1:0-12945 GCA_964352415.1 uncultured Planctomycetaceae bacterium
GGTGATGGAGTGCGGCCGCTCCGTACTCACCCCCGGCTCTCCTCGCGGTAGGCATCGCGAAAGCTCTGGCCGTCACGGGCCTTCTCGAGGGCGCGGCGAGTGACCTGGAGCGACGGGTCGCTCGCGGCCTCTTCCAGCGCTTCGCGGTCGAACTCGAGGCCGCGCAGCAGGCGGCCCAGGATCGTCAGCGAGGCCGTCAGGCGGTCGAAGGCGCGGAAGAGCGGCGGCTTGATCAGCTGGAAGTCGCGGTGGTAACCCGACGGCAGGCCCGCGATCACGGCCTTGAGCGCCTCGCGCTCCGCGCCGACCTGGCGCGCGTTGCCCCGCAAGAGCTCGATCAGGTCCGGGTTGCGCTTGTGCGGCATGAGCGACGAGCCCGTCGTCAGCTCGACCGGCAGGCGGACGAAGCCGAACTCCTCGGTCGTGTAGAGCCAGAGGTCCTGGCTGAGCTTCTCGATGTCGAGCGCGATCGACTCGAGCGCGTTCAGGAACGCCAGCTCGGCGCGACCGCGGAAGAGCTGCGTCGCGGTCACCGGCGTCTCCGGCGCGCGGAAGCCGAGCGCCTTGGCAACGTGCTCGCGGTCGAGCGGGAGCGGCACGCCGTACCCCGCGCCGCTCCCGAGCGGGCAGGTGGCGATGCGCTCGCGCGCGGGACCGAACTCGTGACGGCTCGTCTCGAAGGCGAGGAGGTGCGCGCCCGCCCAGTCGCCGATCGACGACGGCATGCCGCGCCGCAGGTGCGTGTAGCCGGGGATCGGCAGCGCGGCGTTCGCGTCGCGCAGGCCGCCAAGGGCCTCGACCACGTCGTCCAGCCGCTCCTCCACGATCTCGAGCGCCATGCGCTGCCAGAGGCGCATGTCGACCGCGACCTGGTCGTTGCGGCTGCGGCCGGTGTGCAGGCGCTTGCCCGGCTCGCCGATCGCCTCGGTCAGGCGCCGCTCGACGGCGGAGTGCACGTCCTCGTCCCCCGCCTCGACGTTCCACTCGCCGCGCTTCCAGGACTCGAGCAGCTTCGTCAGCCCCGCGCGGATCGCCGCGTGGTCCTCCGCCGTCAAGAGCTCCGCCGAGAGCAGACCGTCGACGTGCGCCAGCGAGCCGCGGATGTCGACCTCGACGAGGCGCTGGTCCATGACCCAGTCGTCGCCGATCGTGTAGGCCATCATCACCGGATCGATCGCCTCGCCGCGATCCCAGACCGGGCTGTGGAACTCGCGTCCCGTTCCTTCCGTAGCGCTCATCGCACGACCTCTCCACGCAGAGCCGCGAGCGCGGCAGGGACGATCCGGGTGTAGAAGGCGGCGCCCGCGGCGAGCTCGTCCTTCGTGATGTACTCGTTCGGCGTGTGCGAGCGGACCGTCTCGCCGGGGCCGCACTTGATCGCGGGCACGCCCGGCAAGAGCGCCATGTCGCTGAGCGTGTTCGAGCCCGTCGCCGCGGGCTTGCCCGTCGCCTCGAGCGCGAGGAGCACGAGCGGGTGGTCCGCCGCCGTCTCGACCGGACCGAGCCGCTTCGAGCGCACCGACAGCTTCGCGTTCGGCATGGCGGCGCCGAGCAGCTCCAGGCACTCGTCCGCGTCGTGCGGCGCGGCGAGGCGCGCGTCGAACACGACCTCGGCGTGGTCGGGGATCTTGTTGTGGCGCTCACCGGCGCGGATCACCGTCGGCGCGAGGGTGCTCGGGCCGAGCAGCTCGTGCTCGGGTTCGAGCACCTGGGGCGCCGGCAGGTTCGACAGCTCGCGCGCCGCCGTGAGCAACGCGTTCTCGTGCTCCACCCGGCTGATGTGCGCCGCGTGGCAGGACTTGCCCTCCCACTCGGCCCGCAGCACGGCGAGCCCCGACTGCGCGCGCACGACGTCGAGCCCGGTCGGCTCGCCGGTGATCGCGAGGTCGGGCATCTTGCCGAGGTGCGCGAGGACCGCCTCCATGCCCTTGTTCGTCGTCTCCTCCTCGTGGTGCAGCGAGAGGATCAGCTCGCCGGCAAGGGGCGGCCCACCCGCCGACTGCTGCGCCGCGAGCCCCGCCGCGGCGAACATCATCGCGGCGACGCAGCCCTTCGCGTCGTTCGCGCCGAGGCCGACCAGGCGATCGCCCTCCCACTCCGCGCGCCACGGATCGTCGAGCCAGCCGTTGCCCGCCGGCACCGTGTCGAGGTGTGTGTTCAGGAGCAGCGTGGGTCCATCGCCGCCGCGCAGCCGCGCGACGACGCTACGCTCGACGACCTGAACCTCGAGGCCGCGCTCGCGCAGCCACGCCGAGGTGAAGGCGGCCAGCGCAGCCTCGTCTCCAGACTCGCTCTTCGTCGCGACGAGCTGCGCGAGGAGCGCCTCGAGCGCCGCGCGTTGAGTGGCGTCCAGCATGGTCAGTCGCGCGGGAGGTCGAGCAGCGCCGGCGTCTGTGAGGTCGCCGCCTGCTTCTCGGTGGTGACGAGCGTGCCCGTGCCCTGGGTCGTGTAGAGCTCACCGAGCAGCGCCTCGGGGTTCAGCCCGCTGACGACGTGGACGCGCTCGACGCCGCCCTCGATCGCGCGGCGGATCGCCTTGGCCTTGACGGCCATGCCGCCCTGCAGCGCGCCCGAGGCCGCGAGCTCCTCGAGCTCGAACAGGCTCAACGCGCCGAGCACGCTGTGGGCATCCTGCGGGTCGCGCAGGATCCCGGGCGTGTCGGACAGCACGACGAGCTTCGCGGCGCCGAGCGCGATCGCGACCTCCGCCGCCAGGCTGTCCGCGTTGACGTTGAGGAAGCCGCCCGCGCCGTCGTAGGCCGGCGGGCCGAGCACGGGCACGTAGCCCGCGTCCGAGAGCGCGACGATCGGGCCTGGGTTCACGCACGTGACGTCGCCGACGAGGCCGAAGTCGACCGTGCCCTGGCTCGTCTCCATCGGCGCGCGGCGCGTCGCGGTGACGATGCCGGCCGAGGCGCAGCAGACGCCGACCGCGGGCGCGCCCTCGGAGGTGAGCTGCGCCGCGAGCGCCGAGTTCAGGTCGCCGACGGTCGCGAGCCGCAGCGCGCGCAGGCCGACCTCGCTCGTCACGCGGCGGCCATCCACCTTCTCGGGCGTCTCGCCCAGCAGCTCCTGGATCTCCGCGGTCTGCGGCCCGCCGCCGTGCACGACGACGGGGCGCACGCCGAAGGCGGCGACGACGGAAATCTGACGCGCGAGCGCCTTGCGGTGCGAGCGCCGCGCGAGGCAGGCGCCGCCCACCTTGAACACCATGACCTTCCCGTGGTGTAGGCGGGCGTACTCGGAAGCGCGGTAGAGGTCGATCACGTCGTGGTCCTCGTGAAGAGTCGAATGGAGGGGGGAATCAATAGCCCAGACCGGCCCGCGGGAGCCCCGCGGCCTCGTCCAGTCCGAAGAGGAGGTTCATGCACTGCAGCGCCTGACCGGAGCCGCCCTTGATCGTGTTGTCGATCGCGGCGAGCACCGTCAGCACGCGGCCGCGCACGTGAACGCCGAGCGACGCCCGGTTCGAGCCGACGACGGAGCGCAGCTCCGGGATGCCGCCGAGCGCAAGCAGCTCGACGAACGGCTCGCCGTCGTAGGCCTCCGCGTAGAGCGCGTGCGCGGCTTCGAGCGTGAGCTCCTGCGCGAGCGGCAAGGAGGCCGACAGGTGAATTCCGCGTGACCACGGACCGGAGTGCGGCAGGAAGTGCAGCGGCGCGTCGATGCCGCGCGCGGCGAGCGCCTGCGCCAGCTCCGCCTCGTGACGGTGACCGTTCGGCGAGTAGGCCTTGAAGCTGCCGTGGCGGAACGGGTGGTGCGTGCCGTGCTTCGGCGCGATGCCGCTGCCCGACGAGCCGGTCGCGGCCTGCAGCACCCAGGGCGAGCTCGCGTCGAGCGCCCCCGCGAAGGCCGCGGGCAGCACGGCGAGCTGCAGCGCCGTCGCGAAGCAGCCGGGCGCCGCGACGCGCGTCGACTCCTGGATGCGGCCGCGGTGGAACTCGGGCAGGCCGTAGGCGAAGCCCTCCTCGCCGTTCGGATCGGGGTGCGGGATGCCGTACCAGCGCTCGAACAGCTCGGCGTCGGCGATGCGGTAGTCGGCGGAGAGGTCGACGACGGCGACGCGCTGCGCGGCGTCACCGAGCTCGGACGAGAGCGCGGTCCAGGCCTTGGCCGATTGACCGTGCGGCAGCCCCAGGAAGAGCGCGACCGCCGGGCCGTCTCCCGACGCGTCCGCGACCTGACGCGCGAGCTCCGCCGGGGCGTCCGCGTGCGCGATCGTCACGAGCGAGCTCGAGAGGTGCGGGTGCAGCCCGCTGAGCGCGACGCGGCCCGCGCGCGAGACGACGTGTGTCAGCTCGAAGTCCGGGTGCCCCGCGATGAGGCGCGCCAGCTCCCCGGCCAGGAGGCCGCTCGCGCCGACGATCCAGGTAGGGATCGGCTGCGTCACGCCTGCACCGCCGAGGGCTGCAGCGCCTTCGCCAGCGCGAGGATCTCCTCCGGCCCGTCGAGCAACGCGTTCCACGCCGGCAGCTCGAGCTGCTCGTTGCAGTAGCGCCGACCGACCGGCGTGTCGGTCACGCGACCGGAGACGAGCTGCGGGCGCAGGCCGTACTCGCCTTCGAGCAGCTGCACGCCACCCCAGGCACCGACCGGGTCCTGCGCGCAGAGCACGACCGCGCCGATCGACGCACGCACCGCCTCGTCGGTGAGGAGCGAGCGCACGCCGTAGGTCCCCAGCAGTCCGTCGCCCATCTCGAGCACGATCAGGTCCGGGTCGGACTCGGAGAGGTGCGCGACGAGCGAGTGCGTCACGGCGACGGCGTTCTCCTCGGTCGTCGTGACGACGCCGAAGTCGGTGAAGATCGCCACCGGCTCCGCGCCGCAGTCCTGCATCGCGAGGATGTCGCGCCGCAGCGCGACGCCAGTGAGCTTACCGGCCGCGACGCGGTAGCCGCGGCGCGTGAGCTCGGCGATCATGACGGCGGCCGCCGTCGTCTTGCCGGAGTCCATCGACGTGCCGACGAGCGTGATCACCGGCGGCACCTTGCGCGGCATGGGCTCGGGCGGCAGCGCGGCGCGCTTGACGTCCGCGGGCACGCCGACGCGCACGTCGAGCTCGGGGAACTCGAGGATGCTGCCGAGCACCTCGAGCCGGAAGGGCTCGCCGATGCCGGGAGCGGCCACCGCGCCGGCGCCGGCCACGCCGCCGATGTTCAGCATGCAGAGCTGATCGCCGACGGAGACCGACTCGGGCACGTGGCCGGAGTAGCCATAGAGCGCGTCGCGGCTGCCGAGGGCCGCGGCGATGACGTCGCCCGGGTGCAGCGTGACGAAGCGGCCGTGTACGTCCTCGAGGGTGTTGTAGCTCGTCTTCGAGTTCAGGACGCGCGCAGCGATCACCGTGCCGGACTCGGCGGGGATCTCGTCGCCGAGCACCGCGTGCCGCGACAGCTCGCAGCGCTTGGTGACCGACGCGATCTTGTCGAGGTAGACGCGCCTCACGAAGGCACCTCCAGCGGCGACGAAGCCGCAGCGGCACCGGCGCGCTCGCTCGCGACCCGCGCGAGCCGCGCGGGCTCGGCCAGGATGCGACCGAGGAAAGCAGCTGCCCGCGGGTCGCTGCCCGCCGCCGCGCGCTCGCCGTAGGCGGCGTCCGACGCGGCCAGCATCGAGTGCGACGACTCAACGCCGGTCACGGTCGCGTGTCCGTTCGCGAGGTGCAGGTGCACGACACCCTCGACCGCCGGCTGCGACGACGCGAGGAAGGCCTCGACGTCGCGCATGAACGGGTCGTGGAAGAGGCCCTGGTGCAGACGCCGGCCGTAGACCTCGCCGAGGTGATCCTTCCAGAAGCGCTGCTCCTCGGTCAGCACGAGCTTCTCGAGCTCGCGGTGCGCGGCGATCAGCAGCTCGGCCGCTGGCGCTTCGAACCCGATGCGCCCCTTGATGCCGAGGACGGTGTCCCCGAGGTGGTAGCCCCGGCCGACGCCGAGCGCGCCGCCGCGGCGGTTGAGCTCCTCGATCAGCGCCACCGCGTCCAGCGCCTCGCCGTCGAGAGCGACGGGCTGGCCGTTCGCGTAGGTGATCGAGAGGTGCGCCTCGCCCCCGCCGTTCTTGGTCCAGACCCAGGCCTCCTCCGGCAGCGGCTGCGCCGTGTCGAGCATCTCCCCGCCGCCGATCGTGAGGCCCCACAGGCCCGCGTTGATCGAGTAGCGCCCGCCGGCCGGCGGCACGGGCAGCTTCTGTTCGTTCAGCCAGGCGATCTGCTCCTCGCGCGCCAGCCCGAGGTCGCGCACGGGCGCGAGCACCTCGAGCCCGGGCGCGACGACGGCCAGCGCCGCCTCGAAGCGGACCTGGTCGTTGCCCGCAGCGGTGCAGCCGTGCGCGAGTGCGTCGAAGCCTTCTTCGCTCGCGAGCTCCGCAACGCGCTGCGCCTGCAGCCCGCGCTCCGCGCCGACCGACAGCGGATAGACGTCGCCGCGCTTGACGTTGCCGGCGATCAGCCAGCGCAGCACGCCGGCGTACAGGTCGGCGCGCCCGTCGATCACGCGGAACTCGGAGGCGCCGAGCGCGAGCGCGCGCTCGCGGATCTCTTCCTGCTCCGGCGCGTCGAGGCCGCCGCAGTCGACGGTGACCGCCGTGACGTCGAAGCCCTCCCTGCGCGAGAGCCAGGCGACGAGGAACGAGGTGTCGAGACCTCCCGAATAGGCGAGGAGGACGCGCTTCATACTTCTTCTCCGAGGTAGCTCTCGATCATGTCGACGATGCGGCCGCCCGCGACCTTGGACTCGACCGCGACGAAGATCGAGTCGTCGCCCGCGACCGTGCCGAGGATGCCGCGCAGGTCTTCAGCCTCGAGCGCGCGCGCGACGGCGCTCGCCGCGCCGGGCTCGCACTGCACGACGACGAGGTTCGCGCCCGCGACGACCGCGTTGCGCAGGAGCGCCGCCAGCTTGTCGAGCGGCGTGACGCGCTCCGGGCTGTACAGCTGATAAATGCCGTCCCGCTTCGCGACCCGCAGGCTGCGCAGGTCGCGGGACAGCATCGGTTGCGTGGTCTCGATCCCCTGGTCGGCCAGGAGCTCCGCGAGGTGACTCTGGCTGTGCACGTCCTTGGACGTCAGGATCTCCTCGATGGCGAGGCGTCGATCTTGGGCTTGCATGGCGGAAATGTATATGCGGCCCGCCGCGCATCGGGGTTCATAATTATGCATTTCTTCCAGATCGGCGTCCTGACAGCCTCAGGAGGCCCAGAAACCGGCCGCACCGGACCCGAGGAGGCCTGGGACCGGGACGGAGAACGCAGCGACTCGGGCCCGGGACCTCATTTCCATTCAGGTCCGCCGCTGGCCTCCGCGCGCGCTGGTATTCGCCCCCCGCGAGGCTAGTCTACGGCCATGCAACCCCGATCCGCCCGCCTCCAGCGCCTGCTCCTGCCCCTCGTCCTCCTGCCGCTCGCCGCCTGCAGCGCGACGGGTCCGAAGGACGCCCAGGTGCGTGCTCAGCGCCCCTTCATCTCGAGCGAGACGAGGACCGTCGGCGACCAGGTCGTCACGGTCGAGGCCGGCGGCGCGGTCGTGTCCGGGCGCGAGGCGGAGATCCCGGTCGCCGTGCGCTACGGCCTCGGCCCGCGCTCGGAGGTCTTCGCCCAGACCTCGCCGTACCGCATGGTCGACCGCAACGAGAACGAGCCCGACGGCAGCGGCTGGGGCGACACGTACGTCGGCGTGCGGCACCGCCTGCGCGACGCGGACATGTACTCGCCGGCCTACGGCTTCCAGCTCTCGACGAAGCTCCCCAGCGGGCGTCCGAGCTCCGGCCTGGGCAGCGGCGAGACCGACTGGTTCGGCGCGCTGATGGCGCAGCAGACCTACTACGGCTTCGAGACCACCGGCTTCTACCAGCTCGGCCTGATCGGTGAGCAGTTCGAGCCCGACACGAACATCGAGCACACGCTCGCGGTGCAGACGCGTAAGCCGATGGGCGGCCCGATCACGGCCTTCGGCGAGCTCGCCTACATCTTCGAGCCGGAGGTCGACCGCGAGGAGTCCACGCTGATGGGCGGCATGTCGATCCAGCTCGACCACCTGACCGCGATCGACATCGCGATCCGACTCGGCCTCGGCGACGACTCCGAGGACTTCCAGGTGCTGTTCGGCCTCTCGCGCGCCCTCGGCATGCTGTTCTTCCCCGAGCAGGAGACCGCGGGCTCCGTGCGCGACTAGCCGTCCGATGCGACCGGCCTGGCTCGCGGCTCTCGCCCTCTGCGCCTGCGCGGCGCCGACCCCGGAGGCGGCCGAGCCGGAGCTGCCGCTGTTCGTCCTGACCGTCGAGGACTCGCGGCTCTCGCGCTCCTGCCGCGTGCGCATCCCGCCGGGCGTGGTGCTGCACGACGCGGAGGGAGACGGCGTGTTGCAGGTCGTCGCCGACGGAGTCACGCTCGAGTTCGAGCCCGGCAGCCACCTGCTCGGTAGCCACGGCGCTCCCTGGGACGAGATGAGCGGCGTCGGAGTCAACGTGCAGGGCGTACGCGGCGTCACGCTGCGCGGCCTGAACGTCTCGGGGTTCAAGGTCGGCGTCCTCGCCACGGACGCCGACGGACTGACGCTCGAGGACTGCGACGTCTCCGACAACTTCCGCCAGCGGCTGCACTCGACGCCACAGGCCGCCGACGACGCCAGCGACTGGCTACGGCCCCACGCGAACGACGGCCAGGAGTGGCGCCGGCTCTATGGCGCCGGCATCTGCATCGAGGGCTCGCGCGACGTCACCGTGCGGCGCTGCCGGGCGCGGCGCGTGCAGAACGGCCTGATCCTCGACCGCGTCTCGCGGAGCGAGGTCTACGACAACGACTTCTCGTTCCTTTCGGGCTGGGGCGTGGCGCTGTGGCGCGCGTGCGACAACGTCATCGCGCGCAACGCGCTCGACTACTGCGTGCGCGGCTACAGCGAGGGCGTCTACAACCGCGGCCAGGACTCCGCTGGCGTGCTGCTCTTCGAGCAGTCGAGCCGCAACCTCTTCGCGGAGAACTCGATCACTCACGGCGGCGACGGTGTGTTCGGCTTCGCGGGCAGCGAGGCCCTCGGCGAGGCGGTCGCCCCCGTCGACTTCGACTACACGAGGGCGGGCTCCAATGACAACGTCTTCGTCGGGAACGACCTCTCGAACGCGGTCGCGCACGGGCTCGAGCTGACCTTCAGCTTCGGGACGGTGATCGCGCGGAACCGCTTCGAGGGCAACAAGATCTGCGGCGTGTGGGCTGGCTACTGCCGCGACACGTGGATCTTCGAGAACGAGTTCGCCGTGAACGGCCACGCCGGCTATGGGCTCGAGGCCGGCGGGATCAACATCGAGCACGGCGAGCGCAACCGGATCCTCGACAACGACTTCGCGGGCGACGACGTCGGCGTGCACCTCTGGTGGGATCCGGACGAGGGACTGACGCGCCTCCCCTGGGCCGATGCGAACGGCGTCGCGTCGGACGAGACGCTGATCGCGCGCAACACCTTTCGGGTCTACGCAGGGCTCACCGGCCTGCTCCTGCGCGACGCGGGCCTGGTCGGACTGCACCTGAACACCTTCCGGGGCGGAGGCACCGCCGTGGACGCGCGGGGCGCGACCGAGCTGCAGCAGCTCCAGGTGCTGCCGGCCACCGCCATGGCGCCGCTGCTGCCCGACCTCGCCGCGCTACCGGGCGAGACGCGTCCCGTCGGCGCGCGCAGCCAGCGAGGGTCGATCCTCCTCGATGAGTGGGGACCGTGGGACCACGAGAGCCCGTTCGTCCGGCTCGATCTGCGCACGCCCCGCTCCCACGGCTACCTCACCTGCGCCATCCCGGGCGCGCCGCGCCTCATCGGCTCGCGGCGGGGCCTCGAGCTGACGCGCCGAGGCGCGGCGGCCGGTGGCGACTCCGGCGCGCTCGTCGTCGTCGAGGCCACCCAGCCCGGGATTCACCCCTACGAGATCGAGCTCGGCACGGACCCGCCCATGCGCGTGCGCGGCACGCTCTCGCGGCTCGACTGGTCCGTCCAGGTCTTCCCCTGGACCGTCGACCCACGCGAGGACGTGGACGGCTGGCGCCTGGAGGCGACATCGACGCCGCCCGTTCTCACGGACGCCATCGACCTGCGTCTCGGCGCCGCCTCCCCCGCCGATGTCGAGCCGCCGCTCGCCCCGCCGGGCTTTCAGACCGAGCGATTCGGCGTGCTAGCGGAGACCGAGTTCGTGCCGAACACCCGCCAAATGACCGTCCGCACGGTCAGCGACGACGGCGTGCGCGTCTGGTGGAACGGCGAGCTCGTGATCGACAACTGGACCGTTCACGGCCCCACGACCGACGAGGCGACGCTGACGATCGCGAACCCGGGCGCGCCCGTCCGGCTGCGGGTCGAGCACTTCGAGCTGGACGGCGACGCGACCCTCGTCGTCGAGCTCGACGCGCGCTGAACCGAGCCGCCCGAACGCGCTGTGTACCCCGCGCGGATTCACGATCGAAGGCCGGGATTCGGCTGGAACGCCGGGCGCGGAGGCGTACCCTCGATCCAGCCGCGGCGCGGGACTCTGGCAGGGGTCTTCGCGACGCGAGCGCACGATGTTCCCGGGCCCCTCGCAGGCCCAGCCCGGGGGCGGAGGCGCGCCCCAACGCGCGCCCCCGGACCCCCACTGAATCGAGTCCACCGCACGCCATGCGCACGCTCCTGAGCCAATTCTGTGACGAGTTCGACGCCGCCGTCCGGCCGCTGCTCGAACCGCTCCGCCGCACCGCCGAGACCCTGGGTGAGTCTCCGGACGCCGACTACGCGCGCGCCGTGCTCCCGGCGATCAACGACGTCTCGGACCAGTTCACGGTCCTCGCCGACAAGGTCGCCGAGCAGCAGGCCTACGTCCTGATCTTCGGCCCGCTGAAGAGCGGCAAGTCGACCCTCATGAACGCCATGAGCGCGGCCTACGTCTCCGAGGTCACCAGCCTGCCGGCCTACCCGTGCATGGTCTACGTGTCGGACTCGGACCACCGCAAGTTCACCGTCACGCGCTACAACGGCGACACCGAGGTCTTCCAGGACCCGGCGGCGCTGCGCATGCAGGTCGCGCGCGCCCACACGGACCTCGCCGACCGCATCCGCAACGTCGAGAACGTCGGCAAGGAGTTCGACCCCATCCTGCACTTCGACGAGGCGATCCGCCGCGTCGACGTCAAGGTGCCGGCGGGTGAGCTGGCGCAGTCCGGCTCGGTGCTCGTCGACACGCCCGGCCTCTACAGCCGGATGAAGTTCGGCTACGACCGGATGACGAAGGAGTTCCGCAACGCCGCCGCGTGCGCGATCTTCGTCGTGAAGACCGACAACCTGTTCCTCGAGCAGGTCTTCAACGAGTTCAACCAGCTGCTCGACCTGTTCAGCCGGATCTTCCTCGTGGTCAACCTCGACAGCACCAAGCGCGACGTCATGCCGAACGGCGACCTCGTGCCGAGCCTCGAGAGCGACGACCCGATCCGCGTCGTCGAGGCCTTCGAGAACCTCTCGATGAGCGCCCCGCTGAAGGCCGCCGCCGACGAGGGCCGCTTGCGCATCTACCCCGTCGACCTGATGCAGGCCGCCGCGCGCCGCTTGCGCAAGGACGACGCCGCCGAGGCGACCGGCGACGAGGGCCTCGGCATGCACGGTCACGGTCAGGCCGACTTCGACGCCTTCATGGGCGACCTGTCCGACTACCTGAACAGCACCGACTACCTCGTCGCGTTCCTCGGCGACAGCCTGCGCCGCGCCCAAACGCTGCTCGAGGAGACCGAGCAGACGACGGGCCACGACACGCTGCAGGCCATCGCCCGCCGCATGGCGCAGCTCGAGCGCGAGCACAAGGACTGCAACGACAAGCTGCAGGCCCTCGACCGGCTCGGCGTCTACGACTGGAACAACGCGCTGCACGGACTGAAGCGCGAGCTGACCACGGTCGGCAAACGCGAGGCCGAGAGCCTCTGCCAGGGCAGCGCCCAGGGCATCGCCGAGCACCTGGACAGTTGGTTCCAGGGCGACACCAGCCTCAAGGCGCTGATCGACGGCGAGCTGATGCCCCTGTTCGAGTCGTCGCAGCGCACCCTCGCGCTCTCCGTGCACGAACGCCTGACCGAAGACGTCGCCACGGGCGCGTCCGGCGTCAACCTCCCGCACGAGGTCGCCCGCGACCTGTTCACCCTCGGGCTGCAGTTCGGCGAGTTCGGTCGCGGCGGACTCGACCACGTCGATCCGATCGCCGGCATCTCGCTCCAGGGCGACCCGCTGCCCGTCGACGAGATCCCGGTCAAGAAGACGATCTTCGACTGGCTCTTCTTCCGCGGCCAGGCCAAGGTCCGCCAGCGCCTGTTCGGTCCTCCGTCGAACCCGTCCCAGCGCATCCCGCACGACATGAAGGCCAAGCGCCTCGGCGACGAGGCGCGCTCGGTCATGCAGACGCGCCTGGCCGAGTTCCAGGAGCATCGCCTGCCGCAGCTCCTCGACGACCTGACGATGCGCATCTTCACGGACTACTCCAGGGCCGTGACCGAGTCCCTCGCGACGCGCTTCGCCGACCGCCGCGCCGAGCTCGACGCCGAGCTCGCCTCGCTCGAGGCCGAGCTGAAGGGCCACCGCAAGGTGCTCAATCGCATCGAGGAGCTGGGGGTCGAGACGGCGCGCACGCGCGCTTCGGTCGAGGAGCTCACCGCCCGCTACGGCGAGGCCGACCCGGGCAGCCTGGTGCAGCCCATCGCCCCGCCGAGCGAGGAGGACGCGATCCGCCAGCCGGCGAACATCGACGAGGCCTACGTCGAGGGCGTGGCCTCGGAGGGCGCAGAGGGCAGCGAGGCGAAGATCGAGTCCGACGAGATCGTGCTCGAGGACTGACCCGCCGCCACGCGCGACCGAACGACGACGCCCGGGGACCGAACGTCTCCGGGCGTCGTTGCGTTCGGGGCGTGGACGTCTCCGGCGGTTCCTTTGGTTAAACACAGAGGACACAGAGGACACAG
>CAYGST010000012.1:12955-23876 GCA_964352415.1 uncultured Planctomycetaceae bacterium
GACCGCTGAACGTCTCCGCGGCACCTCCGGTTCGGGAGGCCGGAATCAACGGCGGGTGCCGTTCAGAAGCAGAGGTTCAGCCGCCTTCGGCAGCCGGCGAAGCCGGCCGCCGAAGGCGGCTGAACGAAACGGTTTATCGATCTGGCCGATCGGCCCCGGCCCCCCGATGCGACCCCGCCGCGGAGACGTGCAGCGGTCTGGCCTCTGTGTTCTCTGTGTTCTCTGTGTTTAGAAATTCTGATCGGACCCAGGCGGCGTCACCGCGGCCGCTCGCGCACCGCGCGCCGCCCCTCGTCCACGTCGACACGCAGCAGGATCACAGCTCCCACGACGAAGAAGCCGAGCAGCGGCAGCACGGCGTTGCGCACCTCGCCCGTGAACGACACGGCCAGCGCGAACAGGAGTGGCCCGAAGATCCCCGCGAAGCGGTCGAAGACCGCGAAGAAGCCGAAGAACTCGCCCGACTTCTCCGGCGGGATCAGGCTCGAGAACAGCGAGCGGGAGAGCGCCTGCGTGCCGCCCTGGACGAAGCCGATCAGGATCGCCATCAGGAAGAAGTCACGCGCGCTCTCAAGCCCGTAGGCGAGCAGCGTCACCACGCCGTAGGTCGCGAGGCCTCCGAGGATCGCGCGCTTGGTCCCGACGCGGCTCGCGACCCAGCCGAACAGGAAGGTGCACGGCACGCCGACGAACTGCACCAGGAGGATCGCCAGGATCATCTGGCCCGAGTCGAGCTCGAGCTCCTTGCCGTAGACCGTCGCCATCCGGAAGGTCGTCGTGATCCCGTCGTTGTAGATCAGGAAGGCAAGCAGCATCAACGCAGCGTTGCGGTAGCGCAGCAGCTCGCGCAGCGTCGCGCCGAGGCCCCCGAAGGCCGCGCGCAGCGCGGCGGCGAACGGGAGCGGCGCCCCGCCTTCGCCCGGGCCCCCTTCTCCCGAGCCACCGGGCTCGGGGACGTGCCGCAGGAGCGGAATGCTGAAGGCAAGCCACCACACGGCGACCGACAGGAACGCGATCCGTGCCGGCAGCGAGGCCTCGTGCGGCGTCAGCCCCTCGCCCGAGGGCAAGCCGAACAGCTCGGGATTCTGGATCACGACCAGATCGAGCGCCAGCAGCAGCCCACCGCCGAGGTAACCAATCGCGAACGACGAGGTCGAGAGCTGATCGACCTCCCCCTCGCGCGCGACGTGAGGGAGCAGGGCGTCGTAGAACACGAAGCTCGCCGAGGCGCCGAGGTTCGCGACGAGGAACAGCGCCGCCGCGAGCTCCCACTGACCCGGCCGGATGAAGAACATCCCCGCGCAGGCCGCTGCGCCGAGCAGCGCGAAGACGGCGAGCAGCCGCTTCTTCGAGCGCGAGCGATCGGAGACGGCGCCGAGCACCGGCGCGATCACGGCGACGAGCAGCAGCGATGCCGTCGTCGCGAGCCCGTGCACCTCCGCAGCGGTCCAGCCAGGCACCTCGCGCCAGGCCACCTGCGCGAAGAAGATCGGGAACACGGCCGTGACGACGATCGTGATCATCGCCGAGTTGGCCCAGTCGTACATCGCCCAGGCCCGTAGCTCGGGACGGTGCAGCGCCAGGCGCTCGAGCCAGCTCCTGCCGGCGCGCTCCATCAGCCGAGCAGCCGCGCGAGGATCGCGGCGGCGCTCCACAGGCGATTCGTCGCCTGCTGCGCGACCGCGCAGCGCTCGGAGTCGAGCACCTCATCGGTCGCGATCACGTTGCGGCGAATGGGCAGGCAGTGCATGAAGTGGGCGTCTGCTGTGCGCGCCATCGCGGCGCCGTCGACGATCCACTCGTCGCGCAGCCCGTCCTCGGGGCGCGCGGCCTCCGGCGGGCGGCCGTAGCCGTCGAGCCGGCCCCAGCTCTTCGCGCAGACGATCTTCGCGCCCGCCAGCGCCGCGTCGCGGTCGCTGGTCACGTCGACGCCGCCGCCGGCGGCCTCGGCGCGCTCGCGCGCGGCGCCCATCACCTCCGGGCACAGGTCGTAGCCCTCGGGCCGCAGCACCGTGACGCGCATGCCGAGGTCGGCCGCCGCGAGCAGCTGCGAGTGCGGGGGCGCGACGGGCAAGGCCTTCGGGTGCCAGGCCCAGGAGAGCACGTAGCGCTCACCGCGCGGCTCGCCGCAGAGCTCGAGCAGCGTCGCCATGTCGGCGAGCCCCTGACACGGGTGGAAGGCGTTCGACTCGAGGTTCACGACCGGCACCGACGCGTGGCGCGCGAAGGCGTGCAGGAACGCGTCCTTGCGCAGTTCTTCCCAGGGCGCGCCCGCGGCGTCCGCGCTCGCGCCGCCGCTCATCTTCTCGGCGCGGCGGATGCCGACGGCCTCGCACAGACCGCTCAGCACCGGCGCAAGCTCGCGCACGTGTTCTTGCGTGGCGCCGTCCATCACGACGCCGTCGCGCTCCTCGAAGCTCCAGGTGTCGCTGCCCGCCGCGAGCGCCGCGGCGCTGCCGCCGAGCTTCGCCATCGCCGCCTCGCAGGAGACGCGCGTGCGCACGGACGGATTGAAGAACAGGAGTCCGAAGAGCTGCCCGGCGAGGTCGGGCCCGCCCTGGATCCGGCCACGGCCGCCCGCCTTGTAGCGCAGCGCCGTCTCGGCCAGGTCACGCAGCTCGGCGCTCGACCAGTCGAGGCTCGTGAGGAAGTGTCGCGGGTCCATGCGACCCTTGTAGCGCGAGCGCCCGCGCCGAGCACGCACGAGGCGAGTTCTCTCGCCCCGCGCGCTCGCAGGCTAGCCGGCGCTCGGCGAACTCGCTCCAGATCAGTCCGCCTCGCCGAGCAGCTCGAGCATCGCATCGATGTCGAGCGGATTCGGCGTGCGCGGATCGTTGGAGTTCAGCACGACCTCGCGCAGGTTCGTCGCCCGCGCGGCGGCCAGGGTCAGGTAGCGGACGCCGCCATCCGAGGACAGGATTTCCGCCCGCAGCTGCCGTTCGAGCCCTCCGGCTCGCTCGACCTCCGCCTGGCCCGCGGCCACGAGCTCGTCATAGCCCCGATCCGCCTCCGCGCGCCGCCTCACTTCGGCCTGCGCCAGGGCCTGCGTCAGCGCGCGCGCCTCCGTCTTGCCCGCGCGCAGCACGTCCTCGACCTGGCGGTCGAGCGCGATGCGCCGCTCCTGCACCTCACGGTCGATCTCGAGCTGGCGGTCCAGGATGCGCCGCTTCTCGAGGTCCTCGATGCGACGGGCTTCGAGCACGCGACCGCGCTGACGCTCGCGCTGCGTCTCGAGCAATTTCTTCTCGTAGGCCGGCGAGAAGCCGATCGCGCCGATCAGGACGTCCTCGGCGGCGACGTGGGCCTCGGCCAGCGTTGTCCCAAGCTGTTCGAGGGCGGACGCCACGCGCTCGGCGCGCGCGTCGCTGTTCGAGAAGGCGTCGAGCGAGAGCAACCCGAGCTGGTCCTGGAGCGCCTGCTCGACGAGCGTGCGCACCTCACCCGTGAACGTCACTCGGCGCCCCTCCGCGACGATGCGGTGCGCCTCGCCCGGCAGCACGCGGTACGGCACGACCACGTCGAGCGTCACGACGTTCCCGTCCGCCGTGCGCACCTCGAGCGGGTTCGACGTCGTCGGCTGCCCGCTCTCCATGTGCCACTCGAGGAGCTGCGTGCCCGCAGGCAGGTCGTACCAGTCGTGCACGCCAGGCAGCGACAGGTGCAGCCCGGGCCCGAAGTCGCGCGCCGCGACGCCGCCGCCCCACTTCGACTGCCGGACCGCAACGCGATCGGGTTCGACGGGGTGCGTGAAGAGCCGCCCGCCGTAGCGCAGGCCGCCGACAACGAGCAGCACGAGCGCCGCGCCGCGCGCGAGCGCCCAGCCTCCCCGGCGCAGCGAGGGCAGACGTTCGCGCGTCCAGGTCCAGCTCTGCTCGATGAGCGCGCGCAACGCGGCCGGGCACGCGTGGGCGCGCTCGCTGCTCCACGTCGCCCGAACGTGCGACCAGCCGGCGCGCGCCAGAGCCACGCTCCGCACGCGGGCCGCGCGCAGGCCGCGCCACGTCGCGCCCCACAGCGCGCTCGCATGAACCAGAGCGCGACGAACCGCGGAGGGCGACTCCTGCGCGGGAGTGGGATCCGTCACAACCGTGATGTCCGGCGCAGACTCTGCGCCCGCGTTCGTCGTTCGGTCGGCGCCCTGCGGCTCCGTCCCGAGTTGCGGGTCGGGACGCTCGGCGCCCCCCGTCTCTTCGTCGTGTGCGCTCATCAGTTCTTCAGGGCGGTCTGCAGCACCTCGACGCCGGAGGGCGAGGGGTCCTGGCTGTAGGGACGGATCGTGACGGGGGTCTGCGCGAGCTGCTCGATCCAGGCCTCGCGCACGAGGGGCGCGCCGTTCGCCTCGAGGCGCGCGACATCCTCGCGCAAGACGTCGGCGGCGAGGGTGATCGCCTGGCGCCGCGCAGCAGCCTGCTGCGCGAGCTCGAAGCCCCGGGCCTGGCCCTCGCCGAGCCGTTGCGTCGCGTAGTTCTCGAGGTCGTTCTCGCGCTCGCGCAGGTCGCGCTCGACCTTGGCGATGTAGTCGCGCACCTGCAGGTTCGACTTGGCGAGCTCGATCGTCTTGTCCTTCTCGAGCGTGGCGAGGCGTTGCTCGCGCTCGGCGTCGAGCTGCGCGAATTCGGCCTTGAGTCGCTCGACCTCTTGCACCGCGATCTCACCGGACTCGACCGCCTTCTCGTAGGTCGAGTCGAAGCGCAGCCGGGGTGCAGAGAGCTCCAGAACCTGAATACCGTGCGCGGTCAGCGCCTCGTCGAGCCGCGCGCGGACGCGCGCGCTGGCCGCCTTCTGATTGGCGCGCAGCACGATCGACTCCGAGCTGAAGCGACCGTACTCGTCGCGGACGATGCCGCGCACGAAGGCCTCCACCAGCCGCGCCCCGTGCGCCACGCCGGCGCGCCCGTCCTCGAGCGCGACGCGCGCGTCATCGAGGCGCGGGAGGAACTGCAGCTCGAAGGCCTCGAAGCGCACGAGCGTCCCGTCCGAGGCCCGCAGGCGCAGCTCGGGCACCCGCAGCGCGTCGACGCGCGCGTCGCCGTCGAGCACCAGCCGCGCGGGGCTCCGTCGCTGCAGATGAACGCGCTCGAAGAACGGCACGAACAGCACGTTGCCGGGCCGGTCGATCTGCCGCGCATTGCCCGTCAGGCGGTTGTAGACGACCGCGACCTCGTCGTCGCCGATCGTGACGAGTCCAGAGTCGCCGGAGAGCTGCTTCAGGGACCAGCCCGCGCCGAGGAGGCACGCGAGCAGAACGGCCCCGTGGCGGACGAGCCGCCAGGAGAGGATGCGCATGGAGAGCTTGGGAATCTGCGCGAAACCATCTCCGCGCCCGCGCAGCAACCGGAGCCCGACGTGTCGGTCTCGCCGCGAGCGAGAGAATCCCGGCGCGCGCCGTTCCGCCAGCCCGTGAACGAGCGGGGACCGCCGATCAGGGCCGCAGCCGCGTCACGCCCTGCGGCGAGAACTCGAACGGCACGCGACGCACCTCCTCCTCGCCGAGGAAGAGCACCAGCGTCCGCGCCCGCGCCGAGACCTGATGGACGTCGCTGCGGCCCTCGTGGAGCGCCGCACGCTCGCGGGCCACCAGTCGTCCCGGCGTGCGCCTGAGCAGCGGCACCCGCTCGTCCTCGTCGTCGAGCAGCGCGAAGCCGTCGGCCTCCTCCGCGTCGAGGAGCTCGACCTCGAGGCGCAGGCGACGCTCCACCGCGACGCGCAGCGCCCCGGTGTCGTTCCCCGCCCAGCCCTCCGGCTCCCGGCCGGCGAAGCGCGGCACGAGATCGGCGCCGCTGATGCGCAGGTAGGTGTCGGCGGCGCTGAGACGCCCGAGCGTGAAGCGTCCGTCGGCGCCCGTGAGCGCGCTCGGTCCCGTGCGCGTCGTCGTCAACAGCGGCTCGCCGGCCAGGCCGATGGGGAACGCGTTCGCGGTGGCGACCACCAGCGCGCCCTCGACGGGTCGTCCCGCGCCATCCACAACGACGCCGGCGAAGCGCGCCAGCTCCTTGGGTGCATCGAGGGTCAGCTGCACGTCCGTGGACCCGGCCGCCAGCGGTGCGCTCACCACGCGCCGCAGCATCACGGCATCGAACAGCGCGAGCCGGTAGTCGCGCTCGGCGAGCCCGTGCACCTCGAAGCGGCCATCGGGCCCCGTGCGCGAACGAGTCCAGGCCAGCCCGAGCCCGCCCCGGCCGGCAGCGGCGTCCTCGAGCAGTTCGTAGCGCAGATCCCGCGAGCGCAGGTCGTCCTCGAGGTCGCCCGACCGTTCGAAGCGGCCGTCGAAGTCCCCGTGGAACGCGAACACGGTCGGCTCGGCGAGGAAGACCGCGACGTGGGGCAGCGGCGCGCCGCTCGCGTCCACGAGCACGCCCGTGATCGAGAGCGGCGCGGGTGCAAGCCGCAGCACGAGGTCGGCGGCCCAGCCCTGCGACTCGGCACCGAAGGCCGCGAGCTCACTTTGCGACAGCTCGCGGGTCGCCGGGCCGTAGCCGTCGAGCAGCGCGCTGATCGGCTTCGGCGTGCGCTCGCGGGCGAACGGCGAGGCGCGCGGCACGCGGAATTCTCCGCGCTCGTTCGAGTGAACGACCAGGCCGCCGATGCCGACCCGCGCACCGGCGGCGGGTGCACCGCTCGGCGTCTCGACGCGACCGACGAGGTCGTCCTCGCGCGCGATGGGCCGCGCGAGCTCGATTCGCAGCGCGCGCTGCTCGCCGACGGGCCGCGCGACCTCGTGGCTGCGATAGCCCTCCGCCAGCACCTGCAGCCGAGCGCCGGGTACATCGATCGCGACGCCGAGGTCGTAGGCGCCGCCTGCATCGGTCGTCACGAAGCGCAGGGCCAGCGCCTCGTTCTCCGCTGCGCTGCGCGTCGAGGCCAGGAGCGCCTCGGGCGGCAGGATCGCCACCTCGGCCCCGGCGACCGGTGCGCCGCTCACGTCCACGACCTGGCCCGCGAACGGACTCCCGGGCGCGACGACGACGCGCACGTCCTCCGGACCGCGGCCGGCGAGCGCCTCCCCCCCGAAGAGCGTCACGTAACCCTCACCCAGCGCCCGGACACGGCCAGCGCCACGCGCGGCCGCGAACTCGAAGGCGCCGTCGCGCGCGCTGATCGCGACCTGCGTCGCGGCGCGCCCGGAGCGCGGTTCGAAGGTCAAGACGACGCCGGCGGCGGCGCGTCCGTCCGGGAGCTGCACCGAGCCCCGCAGCGGGTAGTCCACGGGCGCTCGCGGCGGCTCGGGGGCAGCCTGCGCGTCGGGCGCCACGCCTGCGGCCGCGCGACGCTCCCCGAGCGCGGAAGCCTTCGCGGCGCTTCCGCTCGTCGTGCCCTCCGCCACGGGCGCGTCGTCTTCTGGCGGCGACAGCGCCAGCGCGGTCGTCGCCTCGTCCGGCAGCTCCTCGGCTCCACCGACCGCACGCCACAAGAGTGCACCACCGAGGACGAAGGGCAAGGTCACGAGCACCGCCCGCAGCGCGAGCGGCGCGAGCGCGGCGCGTGGCAGCGCGACGCCGGCGCCCGGCCCGGCCACCAGAGGCGCGAGTCCGTGTAGCCATGCCGTGCCGTCGCCCCCCGCCGCGCGGTCGAGCTCCTCGCGCATGCGCGCGAGGCCGCGCGCCAGCCGCGTCTTCACCGTCGAGAGCGGCACCCCTGTCTTCTCGGCGATCTCGGTCGGCGTGAGGCCGTCGAAGTAGCGCAGCAGCAGCACCTCGCGGTAGTGCTCGGGCAAGGTCGTCAGCGTCTCCACCACCTGGCGGTGCGCCGACACGCGCTCGAACAGCTCGGCCGTCGAGTCCGTCGCCTCCTGCCGGGCGGTGGACTCCTCGCGCCAGCTGCGGCTTCCGTCGACGCGCGCTCTCTCCCGCACCAGGTTGCGCAGCACGGTGGCGAGCCAGGCCTTCATCGCGTGGACGCTGCCCGACGGACGCTCGAGCGCGATGGCGTAGGCCTCCTGCGCCAGGTCCTCCGCCGCGTGCGGGTCGCGAACGAGGCGACGGGCCAGCGCACGCACCCAGGCCTGGTGCTCGAGCAGGGCGTCCATCTCGCTTTGGGTCGATCGCGGTTCCACGTACCTCCAGAGAACGCCGGGGGTCCCGGGGACTCAACCGAGCGTCACATCTCCAGCGAGTCTACCCGGCGCGGGTCGGCGGGCCCTTCGAGCAGCTCCAACGCACGGATTTCGCGTCCGCGCGAGTCCCCGGCACGCCGGGCTCCGTCTCCGACCGCGAACGACGTCGATCGGCGTCCCCATCCGCGGTGGCCGACGCCCCTGAGACCCCCGCAACATCGACCCTCGAAGAACGAAACCCATGTTGCTCACGACACTGCTGCTCAGCGCGTCCGTCGCCACGCCCGCCCCCGCCACCGCCGAGCTCGAGTGGTTCGACGGCCCCTTCATGAGCGCCCTCGGCGCTTCGAAGCACGAGGAGAAGCCGATCCTCGTCTATTTCTGGTCCGGTCAGAGCGAGCAGTGCGCGCACCTCTGGCAAGAGACCCTCTCGAAGCCGGAGTGCGCCGACATCCTCGACGACTTCGTCCTGGTCAGCGCGGACACCGCTGACAAGGCGGGCTACGCGCTCGTCGAACGCTTCGGCATCAAGACCCTGCCGACGCTGCTCGTCGTCGACGCGAGCGGCCACGCTGACGACGCGATCCTCGGCCATATCGGTCTCGGAGGCCTAGCCCACGAGATCGAGCGCATCGAGAGCGGTGAGGGCACGGTCACGTCCCTGCGCGCCGCCGTCGCCTCCGCGCCCAAGGACCTCGACGCGCGCATGGCGCTCGCGATCAAGCTCGGCGACGTCGGCAACTGGAGCGGCCTCGAGTCCGAGCGCGACGCGATGTACGAGCTCGACCCCCAGTTCGAGCACCTGGCCACGGCCAAGATGCGCCTGTGGCAATGGAAGGAAGAAGCGCAGTCGAGCGAGGAGGCCATCGCGAGCTTCGACATCGCTCCGGTCGCCGCGTTCATCGCGAAGAGCGAGCACGGTGAGATCCGCTTCGCCGGTCACAGCTGGCTCGCCGGGATGGCGGACCACCGCGAAGACGCCGAGGCGGGTCGCACCCATCGCGTCGCTCTGTGGGCCGACATCCCGCAGACTGCCGTCGCCCAGGAGGGCTTCGCCATCACGAAGCGCTTCTACGAGCAGCGCGAGGAGCTGTCGCGGAAGGAGAAGGCCTTCGCGCTCGAGGTCGCCCAGGCCACGCTGGCGTCGGTGCAGGGCTGGTCCACGAAGACGGGCTGCGGCGACGGCTGCCAGTGCGGCGGCTGCACCGAGGGCTGCGTCGGCGACGAGTACGGCAGCCAGCGGCTCGCGAAGCGCGAGCTGTACGTCGCGCGCGCCTACGCGGCGCTGGCCTGCGCTTACGAGCTGAACGGCAAGAAGAAGGACGCGATCGCCGCGATCGACTCCAGCCTCGAGCTCGACCCGCAGAACGAGGTCTACCAATCCCGTCGCGAAGCGCTGAAGAAGCGCGGCTGAGCGCGAGGACAGCGTGTGGCGGAGAGCGCGGGTCGACCCTGGGGGGATCCGGCCGCGCGCTCCCGTCTTCGGAGGCCGCAGCTCCTCGGAGCTGCGGCCTCCGCTTCGCTCCAGGAGCGACGCGGACGCGCGCGAAGTTCCGGTCCAGAGCACGAAGCTTCCGATTGGCCCCCTTGACCCCGCGCCGATCCCGGTTAGAACCGTTCTCGACATGCAGCGACGACTCCACCACCTCCACAACCCGCTCGAAGGCGGCGCGACCCCCGCGCCCGCGTCGCGATGGTGGTGGTGCACCCGGCCCGACCCCGGCCGGGGCGGAGGAACGCTGCACGCGCGTTGACCTCCACCCCCGCGCCAAGGATCAGGGCCCTCGAAGTTCGCTTCGGGGGCCTTTTTCATTGTCCAAGCCCCCACCGAAGCGAGACCCTGCTCGCACCGAACCTCCTGCCCCAACGACCTGTGACCCGTCCCCTCGAACGCTCCACCCGCGACGACGCCGAGCGCCACCGCCTCGCCTGGGCCCGCTTCCCCGCGGACCTCTGCACGCCCGTCGCCGCCTTCCTCTCCCTGCGCCAGGCCGGCCGGCAGGTTTGCCTGCTCGAGTCCGTCGAGACCGGCGCGCGCCTGACGCGCTTCTCCTTCCTCGGCGTCGACCCCGTCGCCGGCTTCCGCGGCGGCCGCGCGGGCTGCGTGCTGACGAGCGCGGAGGGACGTGAGGAGCTCGAGGGGCCCGCGCACGAGGCGCTGCGGCGCGTCGCGGAGCGCTACTCCGTGCCGAGCGCCCCGCCCGGGCTGCCGCCGTTCATCGGCGGCTGGGTCGGCTTCTTCACCTACGAGTGGGCCTCGGCGCTCGAGCCGAAGATCCCGCGCGCCGCGGACGACCCGTGGCAGCTGCCCGACGCGACCTTCGATCTCTACCGCGAGGTGCTCGCCTTCGACCACGCGACGCAGCTCCTGCACGTGATCAGCGGCGCACCCGGCGGCGCGGCCGACCACGACGCGGCGACCGCGCGCATCGAGCGCATCGCCGCCGACCTGTTCCAGGCGGCTCCCGAGAGCGGCGCCTTCCTGCCGGCCGCCGGCGACCCGGTGCCGCAGACGGACGAGGCCGATTTCCTCGCGGGCGTCGGCGAGCTCAAGCAGTCGATCGCAAAAGGCGACATCTTCCAGGCCGTACTCTCCCACCGCTTCGCGCAGCGCTTCGAGGGCGACCCGTTCACGCTCTACCGCGTGCTGCGCCTGACGAACCCGTCGCCGCACATGTTTTTCTTCGAGGGCGACGGCCTGACGCTCGTCGGCTCCTCGCCGGAGCGCCTGGTGCAGGTGCAGGACGGCCGCGTCCACACCGTGCCGATCGCCGGCACGCGCCCGCGCGGCAAGGACGCCGATGAAGACGACGCCCTCGGCGCCGACCTGCTCGCCGACGAGAAGGAGCGCGCGGAGCACGACATGCT
>CAYGST010000013.1:0-23818 GCA_964352415.1 uncultured Planctomycetaceae bacterium
CCTGCTGACCTCGCGGCGGACCCTCGCCGCCCTCGGCTTCGCCCTGCTCGCGGGCCCCGCCGTTCCGCCGACGGCCTCGAAGGCGGCGCCCGCGCGGCCCAGCTCGACGGCGAGCAGGGAGAACACGGTGCTGGCGGTGCCGGACGCGAGTCGATCCTCGTCGTCCCAGGCAAGCAAGGATTCGGCCGCGGCGCGCATCCAAGCCGCACGCGCAGTCTCGGGATCGGGGAGCGCTTCGCTCCAGGCTTCCTCGTCCAGGAAGAGCGTGTACAGGTCGGTGCTGCGCAGGCTGCCGGGCCGCAGCGTGTACGCCAACCACTGGGCACGCTCGGAGTTGAGCTCGACCTCGTCCGGCTGGAACTCGCACAGCGCGTACTCCAGGGCCTCGACGGAGCGCTGCGCCTCCCCGGCGCGCGCGAGCAGCACGGCGACGGTCCGCGCCAGGTTGCGCTGCACGCCGAACTCGGTCTCCGTCGCCATCGCGACGGCGCTGGCGCCGTACTCGAGCGCCTCGGCCGGCGGGAGAATGCGGCTCCAGGTCGAGATGACCATGTCGTCGTAGTTGCCGCGACCGAAGCCCCAGGGGTCGAAGGCCGGCTCGCTGGACTTCAGCACCGCGGCGACGACCTCCTTCAGATCATCGCCCTCGAGGTTGTCCTCCAGCTCGCGCAGCAGATCGCGCGGGTTGATCTGACCGCTCGAACCGCCGAAGACGAAGCCGCCACCCTGCGAGCTGACGAGGGTCGAACACCAGAGATACAGCCGGCGCGCGCGTTCGCGATCTCCGACGGCGAGCGCGACGCGAGCCAGGCGTCGTAGCTGAGCTCCGTCCAGCGGGTTGAGCGTTGCGCAGAACTCGTCGAGGAACTCGCGCGCCTCGCCACCCACCGCATCGGGTTCTTCCTCGAACAGCGTCAGCAGCATGGCGTGGTCGAGCTTGCCCGCTTCACCGCGAGCGGTGCGGTCGAGCAGTCCGCGCACGGCGACCTCGACGCCGTCCTCCGCGGCGAGCGCGCGCGCAAGTCCACGCACGAAGTCGGTCACCGAGTCGAACTGGTCCGGCTGCAAGGTTCGCCGCGCCAGCTCCATCTCGACCCGCGCATAGTCCTCGGTCGCGAGCGCGATCCAGGCGTTGTCGGCATCGGGGTCCTCGGCCTCGGCTTCGAGCTTCCGCTCGGCGCCCTCGCGCAGCGACCGCTCGCCCTGCGCCTCCCAGGCCACCAGGCCGCCCTGGCGAAGCCGCGGATCGACCTCCTCCTCGGGCTCCTCCGTCTCCTCCTCGACCTTCGGCCAGCCGACCTGCAGCGATCCGCCGCCGTTGCCGTTCATGATGACCCCGTTCGAGCTGAACACGATGACGCCGGGACCGAACGGGCTGCGGCGGCCGCCCAGGCTGCGCCAGAGTCCGTGGAGCAGCGTGCGCGCCAGCGCGGCGTCGCCAGCGGTGTGCGCCTCGACCAGCGCCTTCGGCGTCGGCACCTCCTGGCGCTCCTCCTCGCGTGAAACCTCCTTCTCTTCGGCGTCCTCGGTCTCCTCCTCTTCGGCGGCCTTCAGGACGGCGAGCGCCTGAACCGGGTTGTCCAGCGCCGACCACGCTCCGCGCAGCTGGTTGCGCACGGAGTCGCTGTCGGGCTCCTCCTCGAGGGCGCGCTGGTACATAGCGACGAGCGCGTCACGCTGACCGCGTGAGCGCAGCTGCCCCGCGTAGCGCCGGCGCAGGTCCGCGATCTTCGGGTGCTCCTCGACCGCCGCGCCGAGCTCCGCGAAGATGCGCTCGTCGTCCTCGGTTCGATCGAGGAGGGTGAAACGGCGCGGCAGCACCTGCTCGGCGGAGCTGCCTGCCTCCAGGGCGCGGTCACAGGCGGCGATGAACTCCTCGACGCGCTCCGGCAGGTAGGGCTCGGGCAGCTCGTTGAGGGCGCTGCGCACTTCCCAGTCCGTGCTGCTCGAACCCACGAGCTCCTCGAACACCTCGATCGCGTACGCGAGGCCCTCCTCTTCACGCCCGGCCTTCTGCAGCGCGCGCGCGTAGGCCTGGCGGATCTGGGTGTTGTTCGGCTGCGTGGCGAGCGCAACCTCCACGAGCCGCACGACGAGGTTCGGGTTGGCGTTCTCCGCCTGGGTCATCGAGGTCAGCTGATAGCCGATGAAGTCGGCCATGTCGGACTCGTCGAGCGCCTCCTTGAACGAACCGGCGAGGAAGTCCTGGAACTCCGGCTCGACCGTGCGCTCGAGCGCGCTCACGAACTCGACCAGGAACCAGGCGCGCTGCGACTCCGCCACCTTGGGCCAGAGCTCGCGTACGCAACCCGGCAGGTCCTCGAGCGCGACGAGCGCGAAGAGCGGCATCACGCCGTAGAACTGTGACGAGGCCTTCTCGTTGATGAGTTCGAGCGCCGTCTCGGCCTCGAGCACCGGGCCGTCGATCCAGCCCTCGAGCTGGGGCAGGAGGCGCAGGATCGGGTCCGCCTCGTCGGGCTTCTCCACGACGCGATCGACGAGCTGCTGGATCAGCGAGCGACGCTGGTCCTCGTCGAGCACGCGACGACTGCGCCCGAGCATCGACTGCACCTCACCACCGGACTGCCAGCCCGTCGCCTGGCTGAGCGCGAGCACCATCCACTGACGTGCGAACGCGAGGACGAGCTCGCTCTCGTTCAGGTAGACGGCGGCGCCGTGCAGGAGCGGCAGAGCTTCGAGATCGGCAGGGTCGCTCGTCGAGAGATCGACGCTCTGCAGGTGGCCGCGCAGCGACTCGTCCTCGCCGCGCGCGATGCGCGAGAGCACGCCGCGTCGCGCGGCCTCGGGGCTCAGCGAACCGCGCGTCTCGCCCTCGCCGAAGGCGCCCGCCAGCGCAGCCTTGGCCGTCTCGCTGCCGGGAGCTTCGTCGAGGAGTGTCCGCGCCGCGGCGATGTAGCCCCAGCGGACGCGCTCGTCGACGAGCGCCTCGAGCAACTTCTCGTCACCGGCGTAGCGCTCGAGCAGCTCCAGATCGAGGGCGCGCACGCGATCGACGTCACCGGAGGCGAGCGCGAGGTGCCGCAGGAACTTCGCCCGGTCGCGCACGCGCGGGTGCGCGGCGAGGGGCTTCTCCCCCGTCTCGTCGACGAGGCGCGCGAGGTCCGCGCGCAGCAGCGCTTCTTCACGCGCCCAGGACACCTCGAAGAGGTGAGCGTCGTCCGCCGTCGCCAGCAGACCCCGGCGAACTCCGACGAAGTGCTGGTCGTAGTCGTCGACGTTGCGGTTCCCCGCCCACCAGCTGAACGGATCGGCCTCCTCTTCGTCCTCCGCCTTACCGTCCTTCAACGGACGGCGCGCGAGCAGGACCTCGACGCCGCGGTCGTACAGCTCGAGCGCACGCTCTTGATGACCGAGGCGCTCCTGCAGCTCGCCCACCTTCATCATCAGCTGGACGTCGGTCGGAGATCCGAGCAGCGCGCGTTCGTTCACGCGCAGCGCCTGCTCGAGGTAGCGCGCCTGCTCGAACTTCTCAGCGACCTGGCGCTGGAACGCACCGTAGTCGGGGAGGTCCGTTGCGAGACCGAAGGTGCGCGAGGCGTTGGTGACCTCGCCGCCCTCCAGGAACGCCTGGCCGAGGTCGAGGTAAACCTGAGGCGGAACGAGATCGCCCAGGGCGAGCAGGCGCCGGCCGTAGGCGAGGCGCTCGCTCGTGCGGCGTTTGGCCTGCGCGAGGTCCATCAGCTCGCGCAGGGTCGGCCCCCTGCGCTCGCCGACGATCGCGAGCTGCCCTTCGAGCGCTCGCAGCTGTCCGTCGACGTCGTTCAGCTCCTCGGACAGATCGGCGAGCAGCTGGTAGAGGTACGGCTTGTCGTGCCGGTAGGCCAGTCGCTCGAGCGTGACGCGACGCGCCCACTTCAGCTCCGCGGCCCCGGCCTCCATGTTGAGCAGACCGTCGATCGCGATCGTGAACAGGTCGTCGGCGTCGGCCGTCGCCGCGAGGTACTGGAACATTCCGATCGCTTGACCCGTGCGGCCGAGGTCCTTCAGCACGTTCGCGAGCAGCAGATACACGTCGATGCGTTCGGGGTGGCGCGCGATGCCCTTGCGGTAGGCCTTCTCCGCGTCGTCGCGCATCCCGGCGAGCGCCAGCACGCCGGCCTCGAACTCGGCGCCGTCGGAGGCGCCGTCGATCGACTTCAGACGCTCGAGCGCCTCACGGGCCTCGTCGAAGGCGCCGCGCTCCAGCTGGCTCATCGCGAGCTGACGCAAGTAGTCCGACTCGTTCTCGGGATCGATCCCGATCAGCTCCGAGACCGTCTCCTCGTAGTTGTAGTAGTCCTTGCAAGCGAGGTAGACGCGCGCCTTCTCGGCGGTGGCTTCGCGCAGGTCGCCTCCGCTCTGGCGCATGTAGTCCTCGATGATCTCCGCCGCGGAGACAGCGTCGCCGACCCGCGTGTAGAGGCGCACGAGCAGTCCCGAGTCGCGCGCGTCCGCCGTCTCCGCGATCAGCTTCTCCTCGAGCTCGATCGCGATGTCCGCGAGCACGCCGAGGCGCGAGGCCACGGTCATCATGCGGTCCTCGACGTAGCGACGCCGCGGCACCGATTGCACGCGCGGCCACAGCTCGCGCCAGCGCTCGAGGGCGAGCTCTTCCTCACCGATCTCCGAGTAGAGCCAGGCGAGGCGCATCTCGAGGTCTTCGCCCGAGCGCTCGAGACCGCGCGCCTCGCGCACGCCCTCCATCACCTCGACGGCGCGGCGCGTGTCGCCCAGCCGCTCGTAGTTCTCGGCGAGCTGCAGGCGACCCGACGCGTCGGGCGGGACCGACGCATCGTGGCGCGCGAGCGCGGCCTCCGCTTCCTCGGGCCGTCCGCGGTCGAGGTGCAAGCCGAACAGGAAGCCGTAGGCGGCCTCGGCCTCGAGGCTCGCCGGACCGTAGGCCTCGATCGTGCGCTCCGCCGCTTCGGTGGCCTCGCGATCGAGACCCAGCGCGGAGAGGCTCTGCGAAGCGGGCAGGAGCAGGTCCTTCGGCGCCTCGGGCAGCCACTCGGTCCACAGCGCCGAGGCCGCTTCGCGCTTGCCGCGCTCGAGCTCGTAGCGCGCGTAGCCCTCGCGCCACTCGAGGATCTCCGGCTCGGTCTCGAGCAGGTCGCGGTAGGCCTCGACTAGAACGTCCTCACGGCCGGACTCGCGACAGATCTCCAGCAGCTCGCGGCGCATCGACGGCGTCAGCTCACCGCCCGTGCGCTCGCGGAACAGCCGCAGCGCCTCCTCGGTCTCGCCGGTCTCGCGCAGCAGATCGATCCAGACCTCCTGGGACTGCAGGTCGAGGCCCTCGGTGTCGGTGAACAGGGTGATCAGCTCGCGCAGGGACTCGGCTTCACGATGCGCCTCGACCAGCACGCCGAGGGCGTAGCGCCGGTCACGGCGCAGGCTCGCCTCACGCACGGCGGTCCAGGCGTGCGCGCGCGCGCCGTCCAGGTCGTCGCCGAGGAGCGCCCACTCCGCGAGCCGCACCTCCTGGCGGAAGCGGGCCGTGTCCTCGCCGACCGCGACGTACAGCTCCGCGGCCTCCGCGGGGCGACCGAGGAACGCGAGCACGGTCGCCGCGCGACGGCAGAGGTCGGCGTCGCCGGACTCGCGCGCGTAGACGGCGAGCGCGCTGGGCGGTTCGTCCTCCTTCGCCTTGCTCGACTTGCTCCCGCTCGACTCTCCGGCAGGCGTCAGCGAACCGATCGAGACGCTCCCGCTCGCGCCGGGCGCGACGAGCGACGTGAGGTTGATCGCGACCATCTGGTTCGGGTTGCTCGGGCCCGCCGCGCTCTTCGCGGGTCCGTCCCCGAGCTCGGTCTCGAGCAGGGCAATACGCAGGCGCAGGAGCCCCGGTTCGAGCCCCTCACGCTCCGCCTCCACCGCCTCGCGATAGGCGTCGAGCGCCTCCTGGCTCCGGCCGCGCGCGTCGAACAGCTCCGCCCGGCGCACGAAGGCGCGGTCGGGCGCCGCTTCTTCGGCGCACAGCTCGTCGAGCATCGTGATCGCTCGGTCGAGGTCGCCGTGCTGACGAGCGAGCTCCGCGGCGAGCCAACGATCCGGCACGGTCGGTGCCGCGGCGATGCGGGCATCGATCTCGGCGAAGAGCTCGTCGACGCTTCCATCCTTGGCGAGGGTGCTGCGATACAGCTCACGCGCGTCGTCCTCGCCGATCAGCTCCGCGGCGACCCCGTCCTCGGTCGTGACCCCGAAGATGGCGGAGGCCTGCAGCGGAGCCTGCGCAGCGAGGCCGAGCGAAGCGAAGAGGAGCCAGGTGTGTCGTCGAGTGCTCATCGAGTCCGAGCGCGCGGTCGGCGGCGGTAGTAGACATCGGCGATGTAGAGGAGCAGCGCGGCGAGCAGCGCGAGGGGCGCGAGCCGCGTGCGATCGAGGTCGACGACCGCGCCGCCCGCGGCGGGCTGGAACCCGCCGAGCGAAGCGGCGGGGACCTCACGTCCGCCGGTCGCGGCGGCGAGGCGCGCGAGGTCGAGCCCGCGCGCCGGGTCGACGTTGGTCTCGGGGTGGGCGTCGGCGACAGCGGAGAGCGCGAGGCGCACCTCGTCGCCCACCGGCCCGGCGAGCACGAGCACTTCGGAGTCCGGATCCGCGACCCAACGCGCCTCGAGCAGGCCGTCCGCCAGGGAGTCGAAGCGCAGCTCACGCAGTTCGCCGTCGCGCCACTCGCGCGGCCGCCGGCGGCGCGCCGGGCAGCAGCCGCGTCGCGACCAGGCGCGCGCGCAGCCCATCGCGCTCGAGCTCGAACGACCACTCGCGGCGCGTGTCCGCAGCGCTCGACGCGAGCAGGCGGGCGAGCAGCGGACCGTAGCCCTCCCAGTCGCTCCAGCTCGCTGTGCCGGCGCCCGTTGGCTCGGTCATCATCGCGGTCGACCGACCGAGTCCCGTGCGCCAGGTCGCGAGCACCGGGTGATTCCCCTCAGCGGTCTTCAACAAGACCTCGGCCTCGGGCCGCGCCTTCGTCTCGACGTAGCCATCGATGGGCGGGAGGCCTTCGCGCTCGACGTCGCCCCACCAGCGCGCCGGGCCGCTGGACTCCACCGTGTGGATGCCGGGCCGGTACGACGGGAGCTTGGACGTCGTCGGCTGCTTGAGCAGGATCTCCGGCAGGCTGAAGCGATCGGGCACCGAGTAGAAGCGGCCCTTGCCCCAGTTGGCAATGTTGACGAGGAACTCGGAGTGCGCCGCGCCGCCGATCAGCACCGTCGAGACGGTGATGCCCTTGTCGGCCATGCGGCGGATGAGCGGCTCGAACGCGCCGCGCTCCACGCCGCCGTCCGTCAGGACAAGGACGTGCTTGTAGCGCGTCTGCACGTTCTGGAGTCCGTAGAACGACTCCTCGATCGCGGGCAGGATCACGGTGCCGCCGCCCGCGTCCATGCGGTTGAGCGCGCGCTGCAGCTCGATGCGGTTCGAGGCCGGCTGCAAGGGCGCCGCCCAGCGCTTCGCGCCGTAGAACTCGACGATCCCGACTTTGTCGTGGGGCAGCAGCCGGCCGACAGCCAGGCGCGCGACCTCCTTCGCGAGCTGCACGCGTTCGCCCCCCATCGAGCCCGACGTGTCGATGACGACGACGAGGGACGTGGACGGATCGCGCTTCTCCTCTTTCTGCACCGCCTCGACGGGCAGCACCTCGGAGAGCGCTCCTTCCGAGTAGCCGCCCGAGCCGAAGGCCGCCTGGCCCCCCGACATGAACAGCCCGGTCGCTCCGGTCAGGACGGCGTCGCGCAGCTCCTCCTGCGCGCCCTGCGGCAGCGACTCGGAGGCGAAGTCATCGAGCACGACGAGGTCGTAGGCGCTCGCATCGAGGGTCGTCGCCTCCGCTTTCGGTCCGCCCTCGAGCTGGAAGCCCGCGCCGACGAGCTCGCCGAGGCGCTCGCGACCGGCGGCGTGACGACCGCCGAGGTAGAGGACCCGCAGCGGGTCCTGCACGGCGAAGTGTCCGGCGAGGCGCTCGTTGCCGGGACGGCCATCCGCGCCCTCCTGGACCTCGACCTGCAGGGTCAGCGGCAGGAAGCCGGCCTCGCTCGGCTCGAACACGAGCTCGAAGCGACCGCGACCGTCGACGACGAGTCCATCGAGGCGCGCCAGCTCGCCACCCGTGCCCTCGAGGGAGAGCGCGAGCGCATCGCTGCGGCCGACCACCTCGACGGCGAGCCGGGCCTCTTCGCCAACGCGCCACTCACCGATCGCCTCCCAGCGAACCGGGCGCAGGTCGAGCGCGGGCCCCTCGAGTCGAACGGTGTGCACCGGCACGCCGCGGGCGGCCAAGGCCTGAGCCGTCTCGGCCCAGCTCGGCACGACAGCCAGGCCGTCCGTTGCGACGGTGATCGATCCGCGGGCGCCTGCGGGAACTCGCTGCGCCGCTGCCTCGAGCGCTTCGGTCAGTCCGCCGCTCAGCGACACGACCTCATCGAACAACTCACGCTCGACGTCGCTCGCGCCATCGGAAGAACCGAGGCGAACGAGGACGGCGCGCGAGTCCGCGGGCAGCTGCGAGGCCCACTCCCCGGTCTGAGCTTCCAGCGCGGCGACCGCGGCCGGATCGACGCTCGCGCTCGCGTCGACGACGAGGACGCTGTGCGTCAGGCCGTCCGTCCCCCACCAAACGGGCCGCGCCATCGCGAAGACCAGCGCCAAGAGCGCGGCGCTGCGCAACGCGCGATGCATTGCACCTCCACGCGCACGCACGCCGATCCAGAGGAGCGGCACGACGAGAGCTGCGAAGAGCCAGCCGGGGCTGAGGAACTGGAGCGCCATGATCAGGGAATGCGGCCGCGTTGGACGAGCGCCCACTCGACGAGGAGCGCGACGAAGGCGAGGAGCGCCAGGAATGCGGCGAGGTCGAGCGGGTCGCCGGCCAGCGGCGTCGGAGTGTCGACGCGGAAGGCTCCCTCCACGTCGTTGGTGGTCGAGCGGTCGAGGAGGCTGACCGCGAGCGTCCGCTCGGCTTCGTCCAGGTAGAGCCCGGAGACCGGCGGCGTGAAGGAAGCGCCCACCGGGTCGAGTCGGAGTCCGTCCGCGTCGGTACGCGGCAGAGCGTCACCGATCGCGCGACCCGCCGCGACGAAGCGCGCGCTGTCCGCTGCGCCGGCGAGCCAGCGCACGCCCTCCGCGACGAACAGGGGGAACGAACGGGACTCGGTCCAACCGAGCGCCGGATCCAGGGCGCCGAGGCCGATGACGAGGGAGCGCGTCGGGCCCTCCTCGAAGCGCAGGGCGACGCCGGCGGTGACGCCCAGCTCGTCGAGCCGCGTGAGGAAACCCGCGACTCCGGCATCGCCCGCCGGAGCCAGCAGCGTGAGGCCCGCATCGTCGGGGTCGAACGTCAGGCTCGAGAGGCCCTCGGGGCCGCCCGCGCCGATCCAGACCTCCGCCACGTCGGCGACCAGCTCGACGCCGGGGTCGGCGCCCAGCGCGAGGCGCAGGCGCTCCGGGACACCCTCACCGGCGGCGATCCGCAGGCGCGTGCGTTCGGGGAGCAAGAGCGTGCCCTCGTCGTCGGCCGAGAGGCGGTCGGCGCCTTCGAGGCGAGCGACCAGCAGACCGCCGCTCGCGGGAAGGTCCCGGTAGAGCAGGCGCCGTCCGCCATCCTGCTCGAACACCTCCGGCTCGACATCGAGGCGGGCGCCGTCGCGCTCGAGCGCGCCGTCGCGGAACGCGCTTCCGCCGAGCTCCACGAGCAGGTCCGTCGCGGCCCAGTCACCCGAGGCCGCCGGCGTGACGCCGAGCGCGGTGATGCCGCACTCCGCGGCGCCATCGCGCAGCTCGGTGAAGGTCAGCAGCTCGACGTTCGGGGAGAGCAGCGAGAGCGCTTCTTCGTCGAGGTGTGCATCGCCGAAGACCATCGCCGTCACCGGGAGCTCCGGGGTGGCGAGCGCTTCGAGCGCGAAGAGCTGGGACTCGATGCTCGCCGGCGCGGCCTCGGGACCGAGCTCGGCGACGCGTCGATCGAACCACGCGAGCTCCTCGCCCGGCAGCAGCAGCGTGCGCGGTGCTGCGCCGCAGAACACGGCGGAGCGCGCGGACGCGGGGAGCCCGTCAAGGGTCTCGCGCAGCTCGGCCACGGAGGCCTCGAAGCGACCGTCGCGGGCCATTCCCGCGGAGCCGTCGAGCAGGCAGACCACGCGCCGCGCCGGCGACGCCTCGAGCTGGAGGCCGGAGGCCGCGAGCCACAGGGCCGAGGCGATCGCGAGGATGAGCAGGTAGGCGAGCGGGTGGCGGAAGCGCAGCTTCAGCTCGCGGGCGCGAGTCTCCTCGACCGCCTCCTTCCAGAACAGCGACGTGACGACCGGCACCTCGCGGTGACGGACGCGCAGCCGTTGCAGGGCGTACAGCCCGCCGGCGAGGCCGACCACTCCGAGGGCGGTGACACCCGCGCTGAAGAAGAGCGGGTTCACGCGACGTAGCTCCCGGTCTCGAAGACCGCCGCCAGCTGGGGCACGACCTCCTGGTCGGCGTCGAGGCGAACGAGGCCGGCGCCGCGCTTGCGCGCGAAGCTCACGAGCCCGTCCTGAAAACGATCGTAGGCCGCGCGGTAGCGTTCGAGGGTCGCGGCGCCGATGGAGACGTCCGCCGCGCCACCCGTCTCGCAGTCGACGAGTCGCACGTCGCCCGTGATGCCCGGGTCGCGGTCCGTCGAGCGCGTGAGCTGCACGAGCAGCAGCCGATGACGCAGGCGACCGAGCGCAGCCGTCACGGCCTCGATGCCTCGCGGGTCGAAGAAGTCGGAGACGATCGCGACGAGCCCCTCGCGCAGCCCGAGAGCCCCGAAGCGCGCGAGCGAGGTCTCGAAGTTCGTCTCGCCGCCGGCTTCGACGTTCGCGAGCTGGCTCGCGAGAGTCAGCACACGACGCTTGCCCGACGCAGGACGCACGAGCATCTCCAGGTCCTCCGAGAACGGGAAGACCCCGACGCTGTCGTGCTGGTTGAGGCTGATCGCGGAGAGCGCGAGGCTGGCGCGCAGGCCGGTGCGCGCGCGCGGCGGGTCTTCGAGGAACCCGCTGCGCGAGAGGTCCGGCAACACGTAGAGCGGCAGGTCCTCGAGCTCCTCGTACAGACGCACGAACACGCGGCCGAGCCGCCGGTAGAGGTTCCAATCGACGGCACGCAGGTCGTCGCCGGGCGTATACGGGCGGTAGTCCCGGAAGTCGAAGCCCGACCCGAGGTCGCGCGATCGCTGCTCCGCGGGACGTCCCCCGCCCTTCACGCGCGTCGCGATGATCCGCAGGCGCGTGAGGGACTCGAGGAACGCCGCGTCGTAGAGCTCGCTGGCTTCGAACGCCGGACTCATGCGGTCTCGCCGGGGACCGTAACGTGCTTCAGCACGGCCTGAACGATGTCGTCCGCGGTCAAGCCTTCGGACTGGCCCTGGAAGTTGAGGAGGATGCGGTGGCGCAGGACGGCCGGCGCGACCGCGCGCACGTCGTCGCAGCTGACCGAGAAGCGCCCCGCGCGCAGCGCCTGGACCTTGCCGGCGAGCAGCAGCGCTTGCGCGCCGCGGGGACTCGAGCCGAGCGCGACGTTCTCGTTGACGAGTTCGGGTGACCACTCGCCGCCCGGCTGCGTGCCCATCACGAGCCGCACCGCGTGCGTCTTGGTCGTCTCGGGCACGGGGACGGCGCGGACGATGCCGCGCAGCTCGAGGATCTCCTTGGCGTCGGAGACCGCTTCGATCGCGACCTCCTCGTTGCCCGTCGTGCGGTCGAGGATCTCGTGGTACTCGGACTCTTTCGGGTAGCCGACGACCAGCTTGAACAGGAAGCGGTCGAGCTGCGCTTCGGGCAGCGGATAGGTGCCCTCCTGTTCGACCGGGTTCTGGGTCGCCATGACGCAGTACGGCTCGTCGAGCTTCATCGTCTCCTTGCCGACGGTGATCTGGCGCTCCTGCATCGCCTCGAGCAGCGCGGACTGCGTCTTCGGCGTCGCGCGGTTGATCTCGTCGGCGAGCACGAGGTTCGCGACCAGCGGGCCCTCCTGGAAGCGCAGCTCGTGGCCGCCGCCCTCCGTCTCGACGAGCACCTGCGTACCGCGGATGTCCGCCGGCATCATGTCCGGCGTGAACTGGATGCGCGAGAAGGCGAGGTGCACCGCGTCGCCGAGCGAGCGCACGAGCATCGTCTTGCCGAGCCCGGGCACGCCTTCGAGCAGCACGTGGCCGCCGGCGAAGAGCGCGGCGAGGACGCCGTCGATCACCTCGCCCTGGCCCACCATCATCCGGCCGACCTGCTCACGAATCTTCTTGTCCACGGCCAGGAAGCGCTGGGCGGCTTCCCTGGCGTCGGCTGCTGTGCCTTGCGACGTCATCTAGTTGCTCTGGTTGGAACTGCTCTCTCGAGACTGGGGGCTGCGCTTGAAGTAGTTGCTCACGAGCTCGCGCATCCAGGGCGTCAGCTCGTGGCGTTGGATGTCACCGATGGTCGACTCGCGCGCGCGGCGTGCGCTCGCGGTGTCGAGGCCGGCGTCCTCGGACTCCGGCTCGACGCGCTCCTGGGTCACCTTGGTGCGACCGGGGTTCGCGCGTCCCTTGACGTGGTCCGGGATCGGAACGCCGAGGACGAGCGACGCGACCCCGCGCGACTTCTTCTGCGGCGAGGGTCCGCCGCGCCCATTGGCGTCGGGATTCGGACGGCCGGCGCCGAAGCCGATCTGCAGGTCGCGGTTCACGGGCGGACGACGGTCGCGCAGGCTCGGCTGAACGCCGCCGCGCGCGTCGGAGTCGGAGTCCTCGTCCTCGACGTCGGCGTCCTCGCCTTCGTCCTCTTCCTCCTGCGACTCGACGTGGTCCTTGCTCGACCAGTCCGTCGTCGACGGGTTCTTCGTCGAGCCCGAGCCCGAACCGCGGCCCGCGGTCGCACCCGATGCGCCCTCTTCCTTCTTCGTGTCGTCGGGCTCCGGCTCCTCGACCTCCTTCTTGGTCTTCTTGCCGGGCTTGGCCTTCTGCTCGGTCTCGCGGCTCTCCTGCGTCTGGTTCGACGGTGTGCCGCGCGACGCGCTGGCGCCCGAAGCGCTGCTCGCCGCGGACGACTGACCGCTCTTGGTGCGGCCCTTCGAGTCCTTGACCTCGTCGGAGACGGGCGCGACGGCCGACGCGCTATCCGCGCGCTCGCCACGCTTCGAGTCGCGCTCGTTCGTCTCGGGTCTCATCTCCGGGATCGGAGGGTCCTCCACCGCGGCGACGTCCTCCACCGGCTCGCGCTCGGGCACGTCGAGCGCTTCGAGGTCCTGCGGCACTCCGCCGAGCGCGACCTCCTCGTCCACCGGCGTCAGCGGGCTGGAGAACCAGACCGCGAGGACGAGCGCGAGGGCCAGAGCGATGTAGGAGCGGACGCCCGGAGCCTTGGCTTCGACGTCGTCCGACAGCCGCACGCTCTGCGCGCGCGCGAGCGCGTCGTTCGCGTCGTCGAGCGCGGCGAGCACGAAGGGCCCGGTCGCGTCGACGCGCAGGAAGTCGTCGGCCGCGAGCAGGCGACCGTCGGCGTTCGAGGCGCGGTCGTACTGGCCGAGCAGCTCCGCTCGCTCGGGCGTCTGCTGACGCGCGGCCCAGAGCCTTCCGAGCACCAGGACGACGGCGCCGAGCGCCATCGCGAGGAGCACCTGCCACAGCGCGAGCGCGCGCGCGTCCGGTCCGCCCGCGAGCCGGAAGAGGCGTCCGAGCCCGAGGGCGACGGGCAGCGCGAGGCTCGTGTACAGCGCCAGCTCGATCGCGCGCGGGAGCGCGCGTTTCGTCGCGCGCGAGCGCGCGACGCGCAGCCCGCTGGCGCAGAGTGCATCGAGGCCGTCGGACAGGCCGCGGCGTTCCGGATCCACCGCGCTCATTCGACCTCCACCACCTTGGCGTCCAGCTGACAGGCCTGGAGAACCTCGCCGCCGAAGCCGCCGCGCAGCACCGCGACGACGGAGACCTGCTCCGGATCGACGGCGGTCGAGACGAGGTCGATCAGCTCGGAGGTCCGCTCGGCGCGCTTCGTGAGGTAGGCCTCGTTGTCCGTCTTGATCTCGGAGAGCACGCGCTCGAAGGTCCGGCGCATCGCGCCGTCGTCGCCGATCGCAAGCGTCTCGCCGCGCGCTTGTTCCAGCAGGAAGTCGCGCACCACCATCCGGTGGATGACGACCTTGGACTTGCCGGGGAACAGCACGCCGCGCTCGACGAGCCACAGCTCGAGCGTCGCGTCCCAGGACTCGGGTCCGGTCACGCTGACCGAGCCGCTCAGGACGCCGCCCTTCACCTCGGCCTGGAGCTCGATGTCGTAGTCGGACGGCTTCGCCAGCTCACGCGCCACGGCGCCACGAATGGCGTTGTAGACCTTCTCCTTGTCCCTCGTCCGCGCGCGGCCGGTCACCTGCGAGCCGCCGTTGATCAGGAACACGGACCCTTGCGGGTTGTGCAACAGGAGCGCGCTGCGCGCCGCCTCGTTGTAGAGCGGGTCGAGCTGCGGCTGCGGCATGTGGAAGCTCACCACGGCGACGCGATCGCGGTCGAAGTGGTCGAGGGCTCCCTCGAGGCCGAGGGCGCCGCCGTTCGCATACTCCTCGTGCGCGTTGGTCAGGTGCTCGATCAGCACGATGCGGTTCGTGTTCGTCTGCTCGCCGTACTCGAACTTGGTCGCGGCGCCGAAGCCCTCGACCCTGCCGGAGATCAGGCGCTCGACGAGGTCCACGCTCATCGCCTCGTCCGCGTCCATCGTCTTCTGCAGTCGAACGAGCCCCTCCATCGCCTGCGGTCCGCTCTCGGGCTGGATCACCGCTTGGACGTAGCGCGAGAAGGCGCGGCGATTGCGGCCTTCCTTCTCGTAGAAGCGGCCGAGGTTCAGGTTGACCATGCCGTCCTCGGGGATGCCGAAGGCGGCCGAGAGCAGGTGGCGCCACGCGTCTCGTCCTTCGCCCTGTTCGAGCAGCATCGCGCCGAGCGCGGAGTGCAGCTCGTGGATGGCTTCGGGGTAGCGGTCGTCGCGGCCGCCCTCGACGCCGAACTCGCCCACCTTGACCGCGGCGTCGTTCAGGCCGAGCCCTTGCAGCTCCTTGAGCAGCTCGAGCGCCGCCGTCGCGCGCAGGTCGGGGATGCAGGTCTTGTCGACCCAGGCGAGCGCCTCGTGCAGCTCTTCGCCCTCGTAGCCCTCGGAGACCATCCAGTCGAGCAAGAGCTCCGCGGCCTCGCGGGCGCAGCGCGACTCGGGGTGCGCTTCGAGATAGGCGAGCAGGGCGTCGGTGTCCTCGGTGACCATCGCCTCGAAGAAGGCGCGATCCGCGGAGGGGAACTCCGGGTCGGCGACCGGCGTGATCGTCACCCAGCGGTTCACGCGATCGATCTCGACGCGCAGGCTCTCGAGCAAGCCGATGCCGAGCACGCCGAGGGCGCCGTCCGCGTGCGTGAAGGGAACCGGCCCGGGTCGCAGCGCCACGTACTGCGAGACGTCGCAGCTGCCGATCAGCGCTTCACCGAGGTCCCCGGCCGGCGCACCCTTGGACTCGCAGAGGTCCTCGTCCACGATCGTGTCGTAGCGCGAGCTGCCGAAGGCCACGCTGCGCGGCTCGTCGTCCGCGAGCAGCATCGGCAGCCAGACCATGTCGTTCTTGATGCTGACGGGCAGGCTCGCGCCGCCCGGCGGCGCTTCGGGGCGCTCGCCGCTGCGCTCCTTCGGCGGTCCGAACTCGATCGCGCCCGAGCCCACGTCGAAGACGAGGTGGTGCTTGGCGAGGATGCCCGCGCCGATGGTTCCGACGACCGCGTTCTCGCCGAGCTCGACCGAGTACCACTTCGTGAAGGCGTCGAGCTCGTCCTGGTCGCCGAGCTCGCGCGTGTCGACGACGACCTCACCGCCCTGGAAGTGAATGGTGATCGGGCGCGTGGAGCCGTCCTGGCGCTCGACGCGCAGCGGCGCCGCCGCGCGGTTGTGGACCTCGAGCCCGCACGGATTGTCGTACTCGACGAACAGGTGGACCGGAATGCGGCGCACCTCCGTCGAGAGGTCGCAGCGCGCGACCAAGCGGCCCGCGACGACCTTGACCGGGATGCGGCCCGACTGCGCGAGCGCGCCGGGGGCGAGGCACGCCAGCGCACAGAGCACGGCGACGGTGAGGCGGAGGAGGCGCGCGATCACGGGGCGGCGGCGTGGGGGTTGGAACCTTCGGGGTGAAAGAGGGAGGCCCGTCGGCGTCAGCGCGCGACGAGCCTCCCTGAATGCTTTCGGCGGAGGGAGTGTCCGCTGGCGGGCGACTACTGCGCGTTCACCGGGGCGCCCTCGACCCGGCCAAAGCCCCAGTTGTCGACTTCCATGCTGACTTCGATCTCGACGTTCTCCGGCACGCTCACGGCGACCGGAACCCAGCCCGTGCCTCAGCTGCTGCCCGGGAAGATCGCATCGACCAGCACCTCGCCGGTCGCCTTCGCCTTGACCGTGAACTTGGGCGACTCGCCGCGCGGGTCCCAGCCGCTGTAGATCTCGCCGGCGCAGCCGCGGTACCAGACCTGGTCGGGGCGGAACTGGAGCGCCGCGCCCTGGCGGGCGTAGTCGAACGTCGCCTCGAGCGGGCCGCCCCACTCCAGGACGAAGTCCTCATCGGCTTCGACGTCCATGGGTGCGAGCTTGCCGCGGGTCACGTCGACCTCACCCTTGCCGAGGACCACGCGGGCGTCTTCGAGGCGATAGGCGCCGACGGGGACGCGCAGGCCCTCGCTGGCCTTCCCGAGGTCGAAGGAGTAGCGACCGGAGAGGTCGCGCACGACGAAGCGCTGCAGCTTGCCGTCGGTCTGGTAGCCATCGTGGACGTCGAGCACGCCGGACTCCCCCTCGAAGGGCGAGAAGCGCAGCTCGGAGCCGTCCTCGGCGACCTCCAGCTGGAAGAGCTCGTCACCAACGGCGACGACCTCCGACAGGTAGGCCGCGCTCTCGCCGCGACCGACGACCAGGGCGTCCTTGCCGATGCCGTCGAAGCGTCCGTCGCAGTCCTGGTCGATGACCTTGAAGAGCACGCCATTGAACTCGCCGACGACGGCGCCGCCGGGTCCGAAGTGCCAGCCTCCGCGATCGGTCAGGCGGATGGCTCGGCGCGCTCCGTCCTCGCCGTCGCGCAGGACGACGAGCGGGGTGGCGCCCTCGTTCGTGTCCTCGCTGGCGATGCGCAACTCCGGTGTCCCGTCGCCGTCCGCATCGATCAGCAGCGCCGTGCCGTCGAGCCCGGTGGCGAAGGGCTCGTCCCCCACCCCGGCGAACGACAGCCCCTCGCCGATGGGCATCCAGGTCTCGTTCGGGAGCGTGAACTCCCACCTGCGGTAGACCTTGTATTGGGTCGTCACCACGTCCGGGGTCGGAGTCGCGGTCGACACCGCCACGAGGAGGGCAGTCAGGGTGAGCATGGGCTAACTCTTTATTGGGTCAGAACGGACGCGGCCAGGGCCAGCAGAAGGCCATCATGCCCTAGATCTCGACATCCACCTAGGGGCGGGGCTCGCCCTACCCGAGTGGACGCCCAGGGGCCGGGATTCGCTGCGGGGGTTCGGGTGAAGGTTCTGTTGCCTGGCCCCGATGAGGGTTAGTTGTGGTCCCGGCGGGATCCGAAGCGGCCGATCCACCCGCGGCACGTCTACATTGCGACCTCCTACCCCAAGGGGCCCGCGCCCCGCCCCACAGGCGCAGCCTCGCGTTCCCCCACGACGCGAGGAAGCGCCGCCACCGGGAGGGGTGACGGCGCTTCCAGCGTGGCGAGCGATGCAGGACGCTCCCCGCGCTCAGAACATCTCGAGCTTGACCGCGATCGGAGCCTCGGCGAAGGAGACGACCCGGGCGGAGATCCAGTTCTCGCTGTGCTCGCACCAGATGGGCAGGAGCGAGAGGCCGAAGGTCCCGTTCTCTCCGATCTGGCCCGCGCCGATCAGGATGGGCGCCTGGCCCGACGGCCGCACCTCGACCTGGAAGCTCGCCCCCGGCTGGCCGAAGACCTGCATCTGGTAGCCGCAGAGGGTCTCGGGCATCGCGACGACGCCGTGGGTCTGGAAGAGGTCGAGCTGCAGGCCGGGCCCCACCGGAGCTTCGGTCGCCGAGGCTGGGTTCACGGGGCCCGCGGGAGCGACGGTGTCGGGCGCGGTGAGCTGCGCGGTCGAACCGAATGCGAACATGGAGACCAACGCGAGCGTGTTCAGTGCGGACATGAATCGTTCCTCCTTCAGAATGATGCAGGCATCGGGTGGATGCGGGGACCAGCGATCGTGTGGGGCCCCTGACAAAACGATGAGCCGGACGCGACCGAACGAACGACACGATTTTCCAGGTCACATTCGCGAACGTCCGCTTCGGACGCGCTCGTCACAGTGGATGTCGCACGCGACCGTGTTTACGATCGCGACACAGCGCGTGCGCAACGACGCACGCCGCTCCGCTCGGTTTCTATCTTTTACTCACCGCTCATCGTGACCACCGCGCCGCACCGCGTCTTCCTCGGCTGGGACCGACTTCCGCTACCGAGTGCGGCCGAGTGGATCGCCCGCGAACTCGGCGCTGATCTGTCGGACGTGCTGATCGCGCTGCCGGCGGCGCGTGCGGGCCGCAGGCTGCTCGAGCTCCTCACGCAGGACCTCGGCCGCGAGCTGCGCCCGCCGCGCCTGGTGACCGCGGGCGCCTTGAGCGATGAGCTGCTGCAGGTCGATGGCGCCCCGGCCGGGCGGCTCGCGCGCACGCTGGCCTGGGCGCGCGCGCTGCGCGGCATGGACGATGCGCGCCTGCGGCACCTCGTCGCGCGTCCACCGGAGACGGACGACCTCGAGGCGTGGTTCCGGCTCGCCGAAGAGGTCCGTGGACTGTTCGGTGAAGTGGCCGCCGAAGGCCTCGACTTCGCGCGGGTGGCGGACGACGACGTGCTCGCCGACCAGGTCGGTGAGCGGCGCCGGTGGGAGACGCTCGCGCATGCGCAGAGGTCGATGCAAGAGCAGCTCACCGAGGCCGAGCTCGGCGATCCGCACCTCGGGCGACTGGACGCCATCGAGCACGAGCGGGTCACGCCGGTCGCCCACGTGGTGCTCGTCGGCGTCGTCGAGATCAACGAGCTGCTGGTTCGCGCGCTGGAGCTGACCGGCGCGCGCGTCACCGCGCTCGTGTTCGCGCCCGAAGCCCTCGCCGAGACCTTCGACGACCGCGGCTGCCTCGTAGCGAGCGCCTGGGCCGCGCGCGATACGAGCCTCGACCTCGAACGCTGGCGCGTCGTCGAGCGACCGCGCGACCAGGGGGACGCCGCGGTCGAGGAGCTCGCGAGCTGGGACGCGCGCTTCGCCGCCGACGAGATCACCATCGGGCTCGCGAACCCCGACATCGGGCCGTTCGCCAAGCGCGCGCTCGCCGAGCAGGGCGTGCAGGTGCGCGACGCTGCGGGCACGCCGCTGACGCGCTCCGGTCCTGCGCAGCTGCTCGGACTCACCGCGCGTTTCCTCCGCACGCAGCGCTACGACGACTTCGCCACGCTCGTTCGCCAGCCGGCCTTCGAGTCCGCGCTGCGAGCGAACCTGACCGACGTCGATCCCGTCGCCAGCGTCGACGAGTACTTCCTGCGACACCTGCCCAGCCAGGTCGACGGCGCGTGGCTCGCTGCCAGGGACGATCGCCGCGACCAGGCGTCGCAGGGACGGATGCAAGCGCTCTGGCGCGCGAGCCTCACGCTGCTCGACGACCTCTGGGAGCACGAGGAGCGAACGATCGACACGCTGACCGGTCGCCTGCGCGCGTTCCTCGAGCGGATCTACGGCGCGGCACCCCTGCAGCGCAGCGACGAGTCCGAGCGGATGACCCTGCACGCGCTCGAAGCGCTGGGTGTCGCGATCGCCGAGGTTGAGGCTCTGCCGAGGGACTTCGCCCCCCCGGGCAGCGCGAGCCAGGCGATCGACGTCGTGCTGCGTGCGATCCAGGGCGACGTCGCGCCGCCGGCCGCCACGCACGGCGACGCGCCCGCGCTCGAGATGCTCGGCTGGTTCGAGCTCTCGCTCGACGATGCGCCCGGCCTGGTCGTGCTCGGCTTCGAGGACGGCCACGTGCCGGAGTCCGTCCGCGGAGACGCGTACCTGCCCGACCGATTGCGCCGCAGTCTCGGACTGATCGACGAGGAGCGCCGCCTCGCCCGCGACCTGTACGCCACCGAGCTGCTGCTGCACTCGCGCGACGAGGTCCGCTTCATCAGCGGCCGGCGCAGCCAGGCCGGCGACCCGCTCGTCCCGAGCCGCATCGTGTTCCACTGCTCGCCCGAGGACACTCCCCAGCGCGTGGAGCGCTTCCTCTTCGGCGGCAGCGCCGCCTCCGATCGGGTCGAGGACCAGAGCCCGCGCTTCGAGCTGCCGCGTCGCGAGGAGCCCTTCACGCTGGAGACGATCTCCGTCACCGACTTCAAGATGTTCCTGAAGTCGCCCTACGACTACTACCTGCGGCGCGTCCTGAACCTCGAGTCGCTCGACGACCGCGCGCGTGAGCTCGACCCGCTCGCGTTCGGCAACGTCGCGCACGAGGTGGTCGAACGCTTCGGGCGCGACACCAAGGTGCGCGACTCGAACGATGCCTCCGCGATCGCCGACTTCCTCTCGGGGCAGCTCGAGGACGTCGCCGGCGAGCTCTACGGCCGGCACCCGCTGCCCGCCGTGCGCCTCCAGCTGCGACAGCTCGACTACCGCCTCGCGGCCTTCGCGCAGAAGCAGGCGGCCCGGCGCCGTGACGGTTGGCGCGTGCTCGAGGTCGAGTGGTCGCCGCCGGGCGGCAGCGTGGACTTCCTCGTGGACGGTGAGGCGGTGAAGCTGCGCGGACGCATCGACCGCATCGATCATCGGCCCGAGTCCAACGAGTTCGCCGTGTGGGACTACAAGACGGGCGAGGAGGTGCGCAAGCCGGCGACCGCGCACCGCGCCGCCGACGGCACCTGGCGCGACCTCCAGCTCCCGCTGTACTGCTGGCTCGTCGCCGAGCTCTGTGGAGAAGCGATGCCCGCGCAGATGGGCTACATCGCGCTGGGCCGCGACCCGCACCGCATCGAGTTCGCGAGCGTCGAGACCTGGGACCGCAAGAAGGGCGAGTTCGACTCGATCGAGGAGGGCGTCGAGTCCGCGTGGGAGGTCGCGCAGGGCGTCGTCCGGCGCATCCGCGAGGGCGCGTTCTTCACCGAGGAGGGCTTCGAGCCGCGCGACCCGATCTTCCAGGCCATCGGCGGCGTAGGCCTCGTCGAGGCGAGCGCGGAGGAGTCCGAATGAGCACGCGCCAGAACCTGCGCATCCTCGCCTCGGCCGGCACGGGCAAGACGTTCCGGCTGACGAACCGCTTCCTCGGGCTGCTGTTCGACGGCGTGGAGCCCGAACGCATCCTCGCGACGACCTTCACGCGCAAGGCCGCGGGCGAGATCCTCGACCGCGTGCTCGAGCGGCTGACCGAGGCCTGCGTGGACGAGGACAAGCGCACCGCGCTCGCCGAGGCGCTGAACGAGAGCGGCGAGCTGCCGAGCGCCTCCCTCAGCGAAGCCCGCTGCGTCGAGCTGCTCGCCAAGCTGACCCGCAACCTCAACGCGTTCCAGGTCCGCACGATCGACTCCTTCTTCGTGCACCTCGTTCAGCTGTTTGCGCTCGACCTCGAGCTGCCGCCCGACTGGGGCATCGCCGACGACCGCGTCGAGGGGCGCATGCGCGCGGAAGCGCTGCAGGACGTGCTCTCGTCCGAGGATCCCGAAGCGATCGTGCTGCTCCTGCGCGAGCTCTCCAAGGGCGAGGCCGGTCGCAGCGTGCACGGATCCCTCGTCGGACGCACCGCGGCGCTGCGCCCCGTGCACATGGAGAGCGCGGAGGGTGCGTGGGACTCGCTGCGCCCCAGCGCGACGGTCGGCGACGACGACTTCGGCGCCGCCCTCGGCGCGCTCGAAGGCGCCGACGTCCCCGCGAGCGCGAAGGGCGAGCCGAACAAGACCTGGCTCAAGGCGCGCAACACCTTCGTCGAACGCGCGCGCGACGGGCGCTGGGAAGAGCTCCTGAAGGGCGGCCTCGGCGGCGCGTTCCTCTCGCCGACGCAGATGTTCTCCCGCAAGCCGTTCCCCGACACGATGGTCGAGCCGATGGAGACGGTCATGCAGCGCGTCGCGGGCGAGATCCTCGCGCGGCTCGCCGCGCGCAACCAGGCGGCCGACAGCCTGATGAACGCCTTCGAAGCCGCGTTCGAGCGCCGCAAGCGCACCGAGGGCGCCTACGGCTTCGGCGACCTGCCCTACGCCCTCGCGCCGAACACCGCCCGCGCGTTGCCCCTCGACGAGCGCGAGCTCGACCAGTGGTTCCGCCTCGACGGACGCATCGACCACCTGCTGCTCGACGAGTTCCAGGACACCGCGCCGGTCCAGTGGCGCATCCTCGAGGGCATCGCGAGCGAGATCGTCGCCGGCGGCGACGTCCCGCGCAGCCTCCTGTGCGTCGGGGACACGAAGCAGTCGATCTACTCGTTCCGCCAGGCCGAGCCGCGGCTCCTGTCCGAGCTCGTCGAGCGGCTCCCGGGGCTCGAGAACGACTCGATGGCGAAGAGCTATCGATCGGCGCAGGCCGTGCTCGACGCCGTGAACCTCGTCTTCGAGGGCGTCGCGCAGAGCAGCGCGTTCAGCGACGAGGAGTTCGCGCCCTACCGCAAGGCCGCCGAGAGCTGGACGCGGTCCTACGAGTCGCACACGGCGGCGCGCGCATTGACCGGCGCCGTGTACGCCGTCGAGGCGCGCGCGAAGCTCGACGAGGAGGCCAAGCAGGTCCCGCTGCTCGAGCGCGCCGTCGAGCGCGTGCGCGCGATCCTCGACGAAGCGCCCCACGCCGAGGTCGGGATCCTCTTGCGCAAGAACGCGGCGATCCCGAGCTTGATCCACCGCCTGCGGGCCCAGGGCATCGACGCGAGCGGCGAGGGCGGCAACCCGTTGACCGACGCGCGCGCCGTGCTCTGCTTCGTCTCGCTGCTGCACCTCGCGGACTTCCCGGACGACAGCGCCGCCGCCTTCCACCTCGCCTCCTCCGATCTCGGCGCGACGTTCGACCTCGCGCTCGACGCCGACGCGGAGCGCCGGCGCGCGCTGTCGCGGGAGCTGCGCCAGCGGATCGCCGCCGAGGGCCTCGGCGAGTTCACGCGCGCCGTCGGCGAGCGGATCGCGACCGACGACGCCTGGACCGCGTGGGACCGCGCGCGCTTCGGCCAGCTGCTCGACCTTGCCTTCGCGTTCGAAGCCTCCGGCGAGTCGCGCCCTTCGGCCTTCGTCGACCTCGTGCGCACGAGTCGCGTCGAGGCGCCGGGTGGCTCGAACGTCCGCGTGATGACGGTCCACGCTTCGAAGGGCCTCGAGTTCGACGCGGTCGTTCTTCCGGAGATCGCGGGCCCGGTGATCGGGATGCGCGACGGCGTCCTGACCCAACGACCCGATCCGTCCGCCACGATCACGCGCGCGACGATCGCGCCGAGCAAGGACCTCCTGCCGATCTCCGCCGACCTGCAGGAGCTCTACGACGGGCTGACCGAGCGGCAGGTCGAGGATGCGCTCAGCGTCCTCTACGTCGCGATGACGCGCGCCAAGCGCCGGCTCGACCTCATTCTCCCGGGCCCCGAGCCCGAGACGAAGTCCCGGGGCAGCTCGGGCCCCAAGGCGCCGAAGACCCACGAGCTGATCCTCGAGGCGCTCGCCGCGACCGGCGAGCTGCACGAGGCCGACGAAGCCGGCGTCCTGTGGTCGCACGGCGACGGTGCCGCGTGGAGCGACGGCATCGAGGAGGCCGCGGCCGCGCCCCCCCCCACCACCCCCCCCGGACAGCCCCCCCCCCCCCCCAGCCCGTCACCCCCGCCGG
>CAYGST010000014.1:0-9902 GCA_964352415.1 uncultured Planctomycetaceae bacterium
TGTGGACCGACCTCGAGGTGCTGGCGGCGCTGCCGTGCCCCGACGAAGACGCGCTGCGCGCCGAGGTCGTCGAGCTGCTGCACACGGCGCTCGGCCCGTGGCTCGAGCGCGGGCTCGACACCTACGGCCCCCGGGAGACGGGCCTCGTCGCGGCGCTCTTCGACGCGGTCACCGGCGAGGTCATCACGACCCACGACTCGTCGATGCACCCCTTGATGGAGACGCTGCTCGAGGCCACGCGTCACGAGCCCGACCCGGTCTGGGAGGCGGCGCTCGAGCGCTACGTGAGCGACTTCCTCGAGCTCTGCCTGCACCCCGAGACCGGGCTGCCGCGCGTCTGGGACCCGAACAAGGACGTCCCCGTGGATCGCCAGTTCGTCCAGATCCACCTTCCGTTCGGCTTCCTGCTCGACCTGGCCGACCACGGGCCCGAGGCGTATCGCGAGCGCGCGCTCGCGGCCGCGAAGAAGATCGGCGAGTCCGTGCTCGCGACCGGCATCCTCCCCGACGGCAACGTCGCGCCGCTCTACCGGCCGAGCAATGGCGAGTCGAGCAACGAAGCGCGCGCGCTGCGCTTCCTCGACGTGCCCAGCAGGCTCGTGCTGCTGGCGCGCGAGACCGGCGACGAGCGCCTGCTCGAAGCCGCCCGCGACGCCGTCGCGACCGTGCTCTACACACACTACTGGCCCGGCAGCTGGAGCCACATCGACCCGGGCTTCGACGACGACTTCGGCCACTACGCCGAGCGCTCGGTCGTCATGGCGCGCGCCTTCCCGGGCGAGCCGCTGTTCCGGAGACTGCCCGACGGCGGCTGGGCCAAGTTCGACACGATCTGGCCGCAGGCTCTGAAGTACGGCGGCAGCATGGCCGCGGACCAGGTGCGCTGCTGGAAGCTCTTGATCGAGTACTGCGAGGTCCGCCCGGAGCTGCGCCCCGCGCTCGACGAGGTCCTCGGCCCGGCGATCCACTCGCACCTGCGCGGCCAGCAGTACGGCAACGGCGCGTGGGGCGACATCACGTACAACAACTGGCAGCCGGCCGTGGACCTGCAGGTCGGCGACTTCTCCGGCACGCCGACGAACCTCCTGCAAGGCATCGCCAACGTCTACGGCAGCGGGCTCGGGCCGGACGACGAGACGCTGCGCGCGATCTTCACCGCCGTGCTGCGCAGCTCGGTCGTGACCTACGGCCGCGAGTTCGGGCTGCTCAGCACGATGCGCCAGCTCGAGGGCGCGAACCACGCGGGCGGGTCGCTGCGCATCGGCCCGGCGCTGACCGTGATGCTGGGCAAGCTGAGCGACGGCTGAGCGACGCCCCGCTCAGCGCGGCGTCTCGTTGACGATCACGCTGACGCCGTTGTTGGCCGAGTCCACGACGAGCAGGTCGTTGTCGCCGTCGCCGTCGAGGTCCGGCGCCGCGAGCGCGATGCAGCCGACGCCCGCGCCGATGTCGTCCAGTTGCACGAAGCGGGGCCCCGCGGCCTCGACGCGCGTCAGCCAGGCGCTGACGTTGTGGCTGTCGAGGTTCGCCGCGAACAGCTCCGCGACGCCGTCGCCGGTCAGATCCGCCGCGAGGACGCGGAAGGCACGCAAGCCCGTGACCATCCGGGGACCGCGCTCCAGCTTCTGCCCGTGCACGAACACGGGCGTGACGAAGCCGAGCACCGAGCCCTCACGCCCAGCGACGAGGACGGCCAGGTCGTCGGTGCCGTTACCGTCGAGGTCGCCGGTCGATAGATCGAGCGCGAAGCCGAGCAGGCTCACCTCGCCGAGTGGCCGCCAGCTCACGGTGCCGTCCGCCGCCGCGTTCGGTGTGTAGGTCTTCGCGAGCGAGCGATCCACGCCGATCTGCATCGCGATCGCGATGCCCCGAGTCACGCCCTCGTGCCGCAGCGGCTCCACGGAGGTCGGCGGGCCGGCCACCTCGAGCGCTCCGAGCTCGCCCGCGACGAGTCTCGCGCCCTCGCGCCGCAGCGTCATCCAGAGCAGGCGCCGCCCGTCCGGGTCCGCGGCGATGAGGAGCGGACGCTCGAGGCCCTTGAAGCGCTCGACCACCACGTCGCGTACGCCGACGCCCAGCGGGATCGGCGTGAACTCAGCCGGTTGAACGAGGCCGCCCGCTCCATCGCCGAGACGAACCTGCAACCGCGTGCCCGCCACGACGCGCTCGAGCCACAAGAGATCCATCGCGCCATCACCGTCGACGTCCGCGCACTGCACGCCCCGCGGAGAAGGCCCGGTGACCAGCGTTCGATCGCGTCTCAGCTGCCCCTCCTCGTCTTGCACGAGCACGGAGATCGCGCTGTCCTTCGCGTCGATCACGAAGGCCTCCGGGCGGCCGTCACCGTCGAGGTCACCCGTGGCGATGTCGTTCGGGAAGTTGCCGACGCCCACCTTGATCGGCTCGATGGGCCCGTTCTCGTCGCTGCGCAGCAGCGTGATCCCGTGCGCGTCCCGGTTGGCGATCCAGAGATCGGGCAGGCCGATTCCATCCGCGTCCGCGACGGCGAAGTCCGAGGGCGTCTGGCCGGCGAGCACGAGCTTGTCGCGGGCGTAGCCCTTCGGCGTCTCGCCCCACAGCTCCAGCGCGACGCTCTTCCCGACGAGCGCGGCGAAGCGATAGCGCTCGAAGGCATCCAGCGCGCGGAGCCGCACCGGCACGGCAGCCGTCTCGAGGCGCACGGCTTCCGAGGTCGAGTCGAACGGGTCCGTCGCGCCGAGGCCGAGGATCCAGCCATCGTGATCCCCTCCCACCACGAGCAGCTCGGCGGAGCCGTCGCCGTCGAGGTCCTGGGCCAGGAGGTCGCGGGGTGTGCCTGTCAGCGCGTGGGTCGCGCGCTGCACGAGCGCGTCCCCTTCGAGCACGAAGGCCTCCAGCGTATCGCTCGACTGGAACCCGATCACGACCCCCAGCTCCGGGCCGAGTCCGACCGCGCAGCGCGGCAGGTCGAAGTCGACGCTCTGCGCGCCGCGGATCCCGCTCGCGTCGACGCGCAGGAGCGACCCGTGCCGCGTCGCGACGATCAGCTCCTCGCCGACGGCCGGATCGAGTGTCGCCGTCGCCAGCGTCATCGGCACGTCGGGGAGTTCTTGCCGGGCGACCTCGCGCGGCGCGCCCGCAGCGGAGAGGTCGAGCCAGATGAGGCTCGAGTCCGCGCGAGAAGCGATCGCGACCTGGCCCCCGAGGACCACCGGCCGAAGCGGGTAATCACCGACCGGAATCCGCTCCGGCGCCGCGTGCGGATCGCGCCAGATGAGCAGCGCGCCGGGAGAGTGCGTCGCCACGAGAACGTCGTCGCGCCCGTCACCGTCGACGTCCGCCGCGAGCATCCACTCCGGCTTGCCGGTCACCGAACGCGTTCGGCGCGTGCGCAGCAGGAGGTCGTCGACCCGATCCGTCGCCTTCGGCTGCAGGGCGGGACCGCGCTGGCTCTGCGGCGGCGTCGTGGGGCTCTCGCTCTGTGCAGCCGGAGGGGCACCCTCCTCGGGCGCCGACTCTCCCCCACCGCAAGCGACGAAGAGGGTGGCGAACGCGGCGAAGAGCGTGGGGCGGAGCGAGCGGGAGCGCATGGCCGACCATCCTCTTCCGGCCCACCGGACTGCGCAACCGCGCAGGAACGGAATCACCCGGGTTGCGGCTAGACGAGCAGGCGAGCGGTCATCGGCGCGGCGCGCGTCCTCGACCATCCCCTGCCGAGACTCACGCCTCGCCGCCCGCCTCCAGCTCGACGCCGAGTCCATCCGCGATGCGATTCACGTAGGCGTAGTAGCCGACGAGCTCCGCGAGATGCAGGACGTCGGTGTCGGAGAGCCCTTGTTCCCGCAAGGCGTCGACGTCCGCCCGTGTGACCGTGCTGGGCGTCGCGGTCAGCTTCAACGCGTACCCCAGCAGCGCGACGCGCCGATCGTCGAGACCTGCCGTGCGCCAGTCGGCCGCGATGCGCGCGAGCAACGCATCGTCCTTCAACAGCCGGCGCAGACCGCGCCGGTGGTGCGTCCTTCAGTAGTGGCAGCCGTTGTGATCGGACACGACGAGCGCCACCAGCTCGCGGTCCACCTTGCGCAGCGACTTCGTCCCGCGCATCACGGCGGTGTACAGCGCGAGGTGCGCGCGCAGCCCCGCCGGGTGCAGCGCGTGGATCGCCAGGATGTGATCCAGCTCACCGCTCTCGGGGTCGACTGCCTGCGCGAACAGCTCCGCGAGCTCGCCCTCGGCCTCCGCAAGGCCCTTCGTCTCGATCCATGCCACGGGGTTCCTCCTGCAGGCGACTCGGCGCCGAAAACGCGACCGGGCGCGAGACCTCGCCGTTCGCCCCGGATGGTCGGGCATGCACCCGCTGATGATCCTCTGCTTTCTCGCCTGCGCTGTCCAATCCGGCGAAGCCTCCGTTGATCCGCGTCACGGCTTCGTTCAGGCCATCGACGAGGCCGACGCCGCGCTCCGGGCGAGGGACCTCTCGAGCGCTCGCCGCGGGTACTCCCTCGCGCTCGAGCACTCGCCGGAGAACGCCTCCGTCGCGTACGGGCTCGCCTGCGTGGAGGCCCGCGCGGGGAACGTCGAGCGCGCGCTGAACGAGCTGCGGTGCGCCGCCGACTGGGGCTATCCGGACGCGGCGGTCGCGCTCTGGGACGAGGACCTCGCCCTGCTGCGCGGAAACGATCGCTTCGACGAGATCGTCACGCGCCTGCGCGCGAAAGCCGGCGAGCGCGAGGTGAGCGCGCGCTTCCGCTGCAAGACGCGCGAAGTGCCGCCGAAACACGACGTGGAGCGAGACCGCAATGACGTCACCTGGATCCAGGCGACGATCTCACGCACCGGAGACCGGATCGCCCTGGGCCACCCCACCGGCGAGGTCTCGATCGTGGACCCCTCCACCGCGCGGACCCTCAGCCGCATCGACTTGCAGGGCGACTCCATCTGGGACCTCGCCTTCCATCCAGACGATCGGCGACTCGCCGTGCTGTCCTACGACGGCGTCGTGACCTTGATCGACCACCGGACCGGAGACCGGCTGTTCACGAAGCAGCTCTTCGGCATGGGTAACACGCTGCGCTTCGCGTTCGGCGCGCAGCTCGAGTGGAACAGCGCGGGGTCGAAGCTGCTGATCGTGGCGGGCATGCGCCCGGGCGTCGTCCTCGACGACGAAGGCGAACTCCTGTTTCAGGCGAAGGGCAGCTTCGGCTCGTTCTTCGACTCGCAAGCTCGCTGGAACCCGGACGGCGACACGATCGCCTTCCAGAAGGGGTCGATCCTGGTGCTCCTCGATGCCGAGAACGGGAAGGAACTGCGGACGATCGATGTCGGCGCTCCCACGCGCTCCGTCGCGTTCAGCCCGGATGGCCGCCTCATCGCCGCAGGCACCGAAGGCGCTGGAACGGCCCACGTGTACAGCCTGGACACTGGCGAACGGATTCGTTCGCTGAGCAGTCGCGACTGGTTCCCCGAAGGCTCATACGTCGCCTTCATGGAGTTCTCGCCCGACTCGAAGCAGCTGGCGTTCTCGACGGGGACCTCCGTCGTCGTGCACGTCGACGAGGTCGACGAGCCGGTCGAAGTCTTCACGAGTGACCACCTGGGCGGACGCGGAGGAGAACCCGTGCACGCGCGCTTCTCCTCCGATGGACGGAGCCTGTGGTATGGCTACCTGTCTGGCGCGCTCCGCTTCGCGCGTGTGGACCTGGAGACTCGCGAAGCCACGCGCTTCAGCAAGGCACGTGCGCCGATCCTGTCCGATGCGAACCTCGGCATCGCGGAGACCTACCGCGGAGTCGCGCTCTTCGACGCGAACACCGGCGTGTTCCTTTGGTACCGGATTCAGCTGTTCGACGGTTCCTCGCTTACCCAGAGCCCCGCTGGTCACCTGTGGGGCCCCATTCCTCGTGACTCAGAACTGATCCAGGACTACGACCAGTCGTACGCGACTCGAGCCGGTGAGGCGCCCGCGACCACGGGCGACGAGTCCAATTCGGTTCTCGATCGCGTGGACCGGATCTACGACCCCAAACGGGTACGCGCTGGCATGGCGGGCGTCGCGCTCTGCTCGCCCTGACGCTGGCAGCAGGTGCGGTCGACGGAGGGTCGCACGGCCGTGTCCGAATCCTGCCAGCGCGCTCGCGCGGAGGTCGTATCCTGCGCCCATGCCCCTCGACCCCGAGACCTGCTACCGCGCCTTCGAGAGCCGGGATGCGCGCTTCGACGGGCGCTTCTTCACGGCCGTGCGGACGACCGGGATCTACTGCCGGCCGATCTGCCCCGCGCCGACGCCGCGGCGGCGCAACGTCGAGTTCGTTCCGAGCGCGGCGGCCGCGGAGGCGCGCGGCTACCGGGCCTGCCTGCGCTGCCGGCCCGACGCCGCGCCCGGGTCGCCGGAGTGGCTCGGGAGCTCGGCGCAGGTCGCGCGCGCCCTGCGGCGCATCCACGACGGCGCGCTCGACGCGGACGGCGTGCCGGCATTGGCGGCCAGCGTCGGCGCGAGCGCGCGGCACCTCACGCGCCTGTTCCACGACGAGCTCGGCGCGACGCCGCTCGAGGTCGCGCGCACCCAGCGCGCCCACGCCGCGCGGCGCCTCGTCGAGGACACCGCGCTGCCGATGACCGAGGTGGCCTTCGCCGCCGGGTACGGCAGCCTGCGCAGCTTCAACGCCGAGGTGCGCGCGCGTTTCGGCTTCACGCCGAGCGAGCTGCGCGCCAAGCGGCGCGCTCCGGGCCCGCTGAGCGACGCCCCGCTCGCGCTGCGGCTCGCATACCGCGGCGAGCTCGACTGGAACGCAACGCTGCGCTACCTCGCGGCGCGCGCGATCCCCGGCGTCGAGCAGGTGGACGGCGAGCGCTACCGGCGCAGCGTGCGGCTCGGCGAGGCGCGCGGCTGGATCGAGGTCGCGACGGAGGCGACCGGCGGCGCTCTGCTGCTGACGGCGCGGATCGACGGGCTGCGCGCCCTGCCGAGCCTGGTCGAGCGCGCGCGCGGCCTGTTCGACCTGCGCGCCGACCCCGCGCACATCGCCGAGGACCTCGGCGCGGACCCCGCCCTGCGCTCCATGGCGCTCCGGCTCGGCGCCCCGCGCCTGCTCGCCGGCTGGGACGGCTTCGAGGTCGCGGTGCGCGCGGTCCTCGGCCAGCAGGTCTCCGTCGCCGCCGCCCGGACCCAGCTGGGCCGCCTGGTGGCGCTGTGCGGAGATGAGCTCGAGAGCGCCGACGCGCTGCAGGGCACGACGCACCTGTTCCCGACGGCGCAGCAGATCGCAGAGGCCGACCTCGACGCAATGCGCCTCCCCCGCGCGCGACGCGCCACGCTGCGCGGCCTCGCCGAGGCCGTCGCCGGCGGCGACGTCGATCTGTCGCCCGGCGTCGATCCCGTCACGACGCGCGCCGCGCTGCTCGCGCTGCCCGGCATCGGCCCGTGGACGGCCGACTACATCGCTCTTCGGGGACTCCGCGACCCCGACGCCTTCCCCGCCGGCGACCTCGGGCTGCGCAAGGCCCTGGCGGTCGGCGGCGACCCGATTCCCGCTCGCGAGCTCGAACGACGCTCGGAAGCCTGGCGGCCGTGGCGAGCCTACGCCGCGATGCTGCTCTGGCGATCCCTCTCGGAGACCGACCATGACGAACTACCTGGAACACGACACGCCGATCGGACGCCTCTTGCTGCTCGCCGATGAGGCCGGGCTGACCGAGATCCGCTTCGCGCGGGACGAAGGGCACGACATCGAGGCCGGGTGGGCGGAGGGCGGCGCGCTGGTCCGTGAGGCCGCGCGTCAGCTCGATGCGTACTTCGCGGGGACGCTGCGTGAATTCGACCTGCCGCTCGCCGCGCAGGGCACGGACTTCATGAAACACGTGTGGTCCGAGCTCGTGCGCATCCCGTTCGGGCAGACTCTCAGCTACGGCGAGCTCGCGCAGCGCATCGGGAACCCGAACGCGTCGCGGGCCGTCGGACTCGCCAACGGCAAGAACCCCCTGCCCATCGTCGTCCCCTGCCACCGCGTGATCGGAGCGAACGGAGAGCTGACCGGCTTCGCCGGCGGCCTCGACGTGAAGCGACGACTCCTGCAACACGAAGGCTGCGCGCCGCCCACCGAGGCGTCGCTGTTCGGCGCCTGATCCCACTCCACATGAAGCACTCCCCCGCCCTGCGCCTCGCCGCCTTCCTCGCGCTCCTCGGCCCCACCTGGTGGACGATCGAGTGGCAGCAGGAGCGCTTCACGACCGACCGCGAGTCCGACGTGGTCTTCGAGCTGCCCGAAGAGGACGACGCGTTCACGTTCGCGGTCTTCGGCGACCGCACCGGTGGACCGCGCGAGGGCGTGCGCGTGCTCGCCCAGGCGGTCGCGGAGGTCAACCTCGTCGACCCCGACCTCGTCATGACCGTCGGCGACCTCGTCGAGGGCTACAACCAGACCGATCGCTGGCAGCGCCAGGCGGACGAGTTCAGCGGGATCATGGACGAGCTGACCTCGCCCTGGTATCCGGTCGCGGGCAACCACGACGTGTACTGGCGCGGCGACGGCCGGCCCGAGGGCGAGCACGACGCGAACTACGAGCGCCACTTCGGTCCGCTGTGGTACGCGTTCCGCCACAAGGGCTGCTGGTTCATCTCGCTCTACACGGACGAGGGCAACCCCCTGACCGGCGAGAAGGACTTCAACAAGCCCGACTGCCAGGTGATGAGCCAGGAGCAGTTCGACTTCCTCGACGCGACCCTGAAGAAGGCGGCGGACGCCCGGCACGTGTTCGTGTTCCTGCACCACCCCCGCTGGAACAGCAAGTACGGCGACGACTGGGGGCGCGTGCACGAGCGGCTGGCCGAGGCCGGCAACGTGCGCGCCGTCTTCGCGGGGCACATTCACCGCATGGTGTACGACGGCGCGCGCGACGGCATCGAGTACTTCACCCTGGCGACGGTCGGCGGGCACCAGCCCGGCGACGCAGCCGAGGCGGGCTTCCTGCACCACTGGAACCTCGTGACGGTGCGCGACGGCGGCATCGCCATGTCGAGCTTCCCGGTCGGCGCCGCGCTCGATCCGCGGCTCGTGACGAAGGAGGTGTCCGAAGCAGCGCGAACGTTGATCGACCGCGTGAAGCCGCGCTTCGGGAGCGCCCCGTCGCTCGACATGGCCGCTCCGATCGATGCGGAGGTCGTGGTCGAGCTCGAGAACCCGCTCGGGCGACCGATCGAGGCGAACCTCACGCTCGCGAGCGCCGACGCGCGCTGGAGCTTCGAGCCGAGTCACCTCCACGAGGCGATCCCGCCCGGAGAGTCGCGCGAGTTCCGCTACCGCGCGCAGCGCCCCGCCGGAGGCATCGCGGTCGGCTTCGACGTCCCCCAGCTCGAGCTGCAGCTCGACTACCTCGCCGAGAGCCACCGCGTCACGATCCCCGCCCGCGTGGTTCCGGTGCCGCTGGCGATCGGCGAGCTCCCCGAACCGCCGCGCCCCGAGCTGGAGCGCGCGTTCCGCTTCGACGGCCGCGGCGAAGTCCTGGCGCTCGCGCACGAAGAGCTGGCGCTTCCCGATGGAGCGTTCACCGTCGAGTGCTGGTTCCGGGCGGATCGCTTCGGCGGACGTGTCGGGCTCGTCAACAAGACCGAGAGCAGCGAGTTCGGCTTCTTCCTGAACGAGGGCAAGCCGAACTTCATCGTGCACCTCGACGGTTCCTACGTCGGCGACACCGCCGACGACGTGCGTATCTCGACGGGCGAGTGGCACCACATCGCGGGCGTCTACGACGGCGCCGAAGTGCGGCTCTACCTCGACGGCGCGCGGCTCCTGAGCACGCCCGGCTCAGGCGTCCGCACGCAGCGCGACCTGCCGCTGATCGTCGGCGGCGACGTCGGTGGCGACGGCAGCGCCAGCTCGTTCTTCGACGGCCTCATCGACGAGGTCCGCATCTCGACCGGCGCGCGC
>CAYGST010000014.1:9912-16056 GCA_964352415.1 uncultured Planctomycetaceae bacterium
ACCTCGACGAGGTCGTCGGCGTGTGGGCCTACGACTCCTCGGGCGCCCAGCGGCACCCGCACCTTCGCGGCCGCCCGCGCGCGGTGGACGCGGACTGAGCGCAGCGATCGAACGGAGCTCGCGCGCCACATGCGGCGCGCGCTGCTCCGGCGAGCTCAGGCGAGCTCCACCTCGTGCGGGGCGTAGACCAGCTCGAGTGCGACGAGCTCCTTCAGGGCTGCCAGCGCGCTCGACGGGTCGAGGCCGTCCTCGACCAGCGCCTGCACGAGCGATCCGCCGCGGAAGGGCTCGTTCTGCGAGGCGATCAAGAGCGCCGCCTTCTGGAGCGCGGGGTCCTCGACGAGCACTGGCTCGCCGTCGTAGACCGAGTAGGTGATCGTCTCGGTGCGGCTGCTGCCCCACAGGTTGCGCTGGCCGATCTGAAAGCTGGCCTCGGGGTTCGGCGCGAGCAGGAGCTCGCCCCACTGGTCGAGCGGCGGCAGGCGCCGCGGGCCATTCTCCGGCTTGCAGAGGAACAGCTGGTGATCGTCCGGCTGCAGGATCTGTTCGATGACGGTGAAGCGTTCGCGCTCGGGCAGCGCCTCGATGGAGTCGCGCACCGGTCCGGGCTCGAGCACGTCGTCGAGCGAGTAGTCCTGCTTGCCCTGCCAGCCGAGGAAGCGCAGCCCCGCGCGCTCGATCAGGTCGAACAGGCCAGGTACGTCGTAGTCGACCTCGTTGGGGTGCAGGTAGCGGTCGACGAACTCCGCGTCCGGACAGCCGGCCGCCTTCTGGAACGGGCACTCCGCATCGTCCGGCTTCGCGAGCGCCTGGACGAAGGCACGGGCGGTGGCGAGCTGCTGGCCCAGCGGCAGCGAGCGGTCGAGCCAGCTCGCGAGCGCCGACTGCACGCGGCGAATGTGTCGGCGGCCGATCGTCCCGTACACCATGAACACGATCACGCCGCTCGGAGCGAGGACCTCGCCGAGCTGGCGCAGTCCGGCTTCCGGGTCGGCCAGGTGATGCACCACGCCCGAGCTGTAGATCAGGTCGAAGCCGCCGGTCGGGACCGGGAGGCCCTTCAGCGTCATCAGGTCGACCTCGTGGACATCGACGTTGGTCAGGCCGCGGTGGGCGACGCCGACCTGCGCGTCCGCGAGCGACGCATTGCAGAGGTCGATGCCGACGTAGTGCGCCTCGGGGTTCAGCGCCGCGTTCGCGATCAGGCCGATGCCGCGCCCGCAGCCGGCGTCGAGCACCTCGATGCGCTTGCCCACGGGGCGCGGCGTGTGGACGCGGCTCAGGACCTGCCGCGCGCCGAAGCCGTTGCGCATCGTCGGAACCGACGAGGACGGGTACGGGTAGAGCTCGTAGAAATCGCGGACCTCGGCGGTCGTCGCGCAGGCGGGCTCGGGCTGGGTCTGGATCGTCATCGCGGTGTCGTTGCGAGGGGTGCGGGGGTCTTCCGTCCCAGCCTTCGACGTGGCGCGGGCGGAGCTTGACCCGCGGCGCGGCCGCGCGTCCCGCAATCAGGCCGAGTGGCCCTCGCGCCCCGAAAACGGGGCCGAATTCGACCTCCGGACCGCTGCGCACGCGGCCGCGCCGTAGGCTTCTCTCCGAACGGCTCACCCCCCAATCGCACGATGTCTCTCCTTCGCTTCGGACCGCTCTTCGCCCCCTTTCTCCTCGTCGCCTGCGGTGGCCCCGACGCGCCGCCGGCCGACGACCCGAGCGGCGTCGTGCAGCGGCTCGAGCTCGAGACTCTCGGCGAGGTCGCCGTCCTCGCGCCCGCCGAGCGCCAGGTCGCCAGCTGGCCCAACCTCGCGGACGAGGCGACGATCGCGGACTGGAAGTTCGGCGGCGCCAAGACGAGCGTGATCACGTTCGGCGACAGCCGCGTGCGCACGCTGGACCGCACCGCCCCCGTGCGCATCACGATCCCGGCCGAGCTGCGCTTCGCCAACTCGCCGCGACTCGAGCTCCTCGGCATCGTGCGCGGCGAGGGCTACTTCGCTCAGGCCAAGCTCTTGAAGGACGGCGAGGTGCTGGCGAGCGGAAAGGCACCACTCGTGAAGTCGCGGGACGCCCAGGCGTTCGAGTTCGACTTCGACTACACGCCAAAGGTCGGCGGCGTAGAGCTCGTCTGTGACACGCTCATCCTCGAGCTGCCGCCGGGCAAGCTGCCGGTCGGGATCCTCGCGCTCACGGTGCAGGACCTGCCCATCGGCGGCTTCCTGCCCCCGGAGGCCTTCGGAGGCCTCGCGCTGATCGAACAGCACGCCGATGGCCGTCAGGGAACGCTGCTCTCGACGGACGCGGGCGCGCGCTCGCGCTTCCGCGTCGACGACCCCGGCCAGTGGCTGCAGTTCGACTACACGATCCCGAACAGCGTCGCGCCGATGATCTCCTGGCCGACGCTGCACGTGGAGCTCACGGTCGACGGAGAGGTCCGGCGCGAGGTCGACCTGCAGCCGACGACGAGCTGGGGCAGCCACGGCTTCGCGCTCGAGCCCTTCCTTCAAGCGGACGTGACGGCGACCTTCGAGGTTCGCACCGAAGACGGCGGTCAGAGCCTGCTCGCAGTGACGCAGCCCAAAATCGTACGCAAGCTGGCGAACCCGCCGACCGTGCTGCTGATCACTTCGGACACGCACCGCGCCGATCACGTCGGGTTCGTGTCGGGCCCCGACGGGCCGCGCACGGAACTCATCGATCAGCTGGCGGGCAAGGGTGTCTCCTTCCTCGACACGATCTCGAGCATCAACAACACGACACCGTCCCACGTCGCCCTCTTCACGGGCTTGCCGCCGCGCGACACGGGCATCGTCTCCAACGCGAAGCGGCTCGCGCGCGAGGCGCCGACGATCGCCGACCGCTTCGCCGAGCTCGGCTATGCCACGATCGCGTCGGTCAGCGCGGCGCCGGTCTGCTCCGAGTTCAGCGCGCTCGACCAGGGCTTCGACCGCTACTCGAACCCCGGATTCCGCGCCGCGCGCGATGGGGCGGAGACCGTCGAGCAGCTCCTGAAGTGGCTGCCCGACTACGACGATCAGCCGCTGTTCGTGTGGCTGCACCTCTACGACGCTCACGCTCCGTACGATCCTCCGAAGGACCTGCTGAGCCTCTACTACCCGGAGAATCTGCACCCGTTCGACCCGGCGTCGCCCGTGGCGAACCTCGACCTGGCGCCCGACTGGGATCCGACGATCGCGGACCCGGTCTACACCGAGTCGCTCTACAAGGGCGAAGTCAGCTACGTCGACGCGCGCCTCGCGCAGCTCTTCGAGCGCGACCGCTTCTGGAAGGGCGTCGTCGCGTTCACGGCCGATCACGGCGAGACCCTGCGGACCACGGAGTACTTCAGGTTCGGGCACAACGCGCTCTCCCACGACAATCTCGCCATTCCGCTCGTGTTCATCGCGCCCGGGCTCGACGGCGGCGAGCAGCGCAGCACGCCGGTCCGCCAGATCGACGTCGGGCGCACGCTGCTCGACCTCGCCGGTCACCCGGAGGTCGACTTCCCCGGGCGCAACGTGCTGACCGCGGACAGCAAGGACGGCGAGCGGCGCTTCGCGATGGAGGCGAACGGCTACTCCGCAGCCGTCCTGTCCGGGAAGTGGATGCTGCGACTCGGCCTGCGCAAGCACCGCTCGACCCTCGATCAGCAAGGGGACTGGTATCACAAGGCGGAGCTGTTCGACGTGTCCTCGGACGGCACGGGCGAGCACGACCTCTCCGCGGAGCACCCCGAGCTCACGCGCGAGCTGCGCGCCGCGCTCGTCGGCTGGCTCGGGGAGGGAACCCGCGGGCGCTGGGTCGAGGCCGCGCGCGGCGACGCCGAAGCCATCGCGCGGCAGCTCGCCGAGCTCGGCTACACCGGCAGCGAAGAGGCCGCCGCGGACGAGGCGCCGTGGTTCGACGCGAGCTGCAGCTGCCGCGAGTGCAGCCAGGCACGCTGAGTCGCTGCGCCGCCCGCGGGAGCGGGCCCGCGTTCCTTGACGGAACCGTGAAGGCCACGTAAAAGAGAGCGCCAATCATGCAGCGCTCCCACCCCCTACCGCTGGCCACGCGCTGCGCTCTCCCGCTGCTCCTGCTCGCCGCCTGCGGCGGATCGGAGAGCGAGACCGGCGAACCGCAGAGCACCGCGTCGACGCACGCGACTCCGGCCCAGGCGAGCGCGAGCACGCAGCCGCGCAGAGGCGCGCTCCCGCAGGCCGAGGACTTCGCGGTCGAGCTCGAAGGGCCGCTGGCGCAGATCACCGGCCACCCGCCGGAGCTGCCCGACTGGGGCCAGGCGCTGCGACCGCTGATCGACCCGGAGAACGACGTCGATCGCGACGAGATCCTGGCGGTGCGCTTCGAGCGCGTCAGCGCCGTGCTGTTCCCGGCGCTGTTCGCGGGCGACTCGAAGAGCGCCGGCGCCGCCCTCGCCGAGGACTTCGTCGGCTTCCGCGGCTTGACACCGACCTTCGGCGAGCCGCGCTTCGACGACGGCGCGTTCCGCGTCTCGGACGCCGACGCGACGCAGGATCGGGACGAGGCGCCTCGCGACCTCGCCGCGGCCATCGAGGCACTCGGGAGCTCGGGCTGGTCCAGCGTCATCGCGAGCGGCGAGGTCGTCGCGATCGCGCCGCTCGATGGCGGGCTGTGGAGCTGCGAGCTCGAGTTGCGGCTGGAGGGAGATCGTGGCGGTGTGCCGGCGATGCTCGACGCGCGGCTCGAAGCCGTGCTGCGCGAGGCGCAGGACGCCGCGGCCCCGCCGCTCGTCAGAGAGGTCACGCTCTCGAACGCGCGCCTGGTCGAGGCCGTCGCTCCGACCTTCCAGGACATCTCGGGGCACGTCTTCGGCGAGCTCGAGCACCTCGAGCGCGAGCTCCTGCTCGGCTGCGAGGACTACGCGGGCAAGATCGACCGGCGCCAGATCCTGTTCCGCACCGGCATCCTCGGGATGGCGCTCGGCGACGTGAACGGCGACGGACTCGAGGACATCTACGTGTCGCAGATCGGCGGCTTCCCGAACCGGCTGCTGCTGCACCAGCCGGACGGAACCGTCGTCGACGGTGCAGCGGAGGCCGGCGTCGACGTGCTCGACACGACCCGCGGCGCGCTGCTCGCCGACCTCGACGGCGACGACGACCTCGACCTCGCCGTTGGGCGAACGCACGCGATCGTCGTGTTCTGGAACGACGGCAAGGGCCTGTTTCCCGGCGAGCCGACCGTGCTTCCAGGACCCGACAACGAGCCGATCTACTCGATCAGCGCGGGCGACCCCGACCGCGACGGCGATCTGGACCTGTTTGGTGCGCGCTACTCGCTGGCGGGCGGCGAGGTCGGCGTCCCGACGCCCTACCATGACGCCTCGAACGGCACCGCGAACACCTACTGGCGCAACGAGGGCGAGCAGCGCTTCACCGACGCTGGCGCCGAGTCGGGGATCACGGGCGAGGCGCCGCGCTACACCTTCGTCGGCCTGTGGGACGACTTCGACGGCGACGGGCTGCTCGACCTCTACGTCGTGAACGACTTCGGCTTGAACGAGGTCTACCTCGGCGACGGCGAAGGCCAGTTCCGCGAGGCCGGCGGCGAGCTCGGCGTGCGCGACATGGCCGCGGGCATGGGCGTCTCCGTCGCCGACGTCGAGCTCGACGGCGACCTCGACCTGTACATCACGAACATGGACTCGGCCCACGGGCTGCGCGCGACGGCGCGCGAGAGCTATCGCCCCGGCGATCCCGCCGTGCGTGAGATGCACCGGCGCATGGCCCAGGGCAACTCGCTGCTCGTCGAGCAGCAGCCGGGCAAGTTCGCGGAGATCGGCGACGTCGCTGGAGTACGCCACGGCGGCTGGGGCTGGGGCGGCCTGTTCCACGACTGGAACCTCGACGGCCTGCCCGACCTGTACGTGCCGAACGGCTTCTACTCCGAGACGAAGCGCGAGGACGTCGAGGGCTTCTTCTGGCGCTACGTCGTCCGCGTCACTCCCCCCGAGCCGGGCACGCACAGGGAGTACTACGACAACTGGGGCGTGATGGGCTACTTCAGCCAGAACGAGGGCTACTCGTACAACGGCTTCGAGCGCAACCACGTCTACCTCAACCTCGGCGCCGCGGAGTTCGCGAACGTGGGCCGCGTGTCCGGCGTCGACTTCGACGACGACAGCCGCGT
>CAYGST010000014.1:16156-18184 GCA_964352415.1 uncultured Planctomycetaceae bacterium
TTCGAGGGCCTCGCGGTCGATCGCGGCTGGCGCCTCGCGCGCGGCGGCGAGACGAGTGAGTGGAGCTTCACGCCCTCGCCGTTCGAGGGCCGCGAGGCGAGCGCGCTCGAGGCCAACCCGCGCGGCGTCGAGCGCTGCGTGCTCGCGGTGAAGATGCCGCTGCGCTCCTTCACGTTCCCGGGCGGTGATGGCCAGGCGCAGCGCCTCGGCGATCTGCCGAACAAGACCAAGCTCGTCGTGTTCTGGGACCCGGTGTCGCACACGGGCGAGCCGTTACTGCAACAGCTCGCGGCGCTGCGCCCCGAGCTCGAAGCCGCCGGGAGCGTCGTGGTTCCGATCTCGCTCGACGACGCCCGGAGCGGCGAGGCGCTGCTCGCGGAGCTCGGCCTCGAGGAGCACGCGCTGCGCACGACCGAGCTGGAGCGGCTGCTGCTCGAGACGATCCTGATGGAGGTGCTCGGGTCCTACGACGCCATCGACGCGCCGCTCTCGCTGCTGCTCGACCGTGGCTCGAACCTCGCCGCGCTCTACTTCGGCGCGCCGCGCAGTGAGGAGCTCATCGAAGACCTCACGAACCTCGCGACCTCGCGACCGAAGGACATCTCCACGACGTCGCTCTCGGGCGGCCGCTGGCTCGGCCAGCCGGGCCGCAGCCACCGCCGCAGCGTGCGCGCCCTGATGATGCTGGGCGCCCGTGAGCTGGCCGAGGACCTGCGCGACTCGCAGGACTGACCCTCGCCCGAGCGCCAGTTCCGAGGGCAGCCGAGCGCAGATTCCGGGGCGTGCTAGGCTCGAACCGTCGTTCGCCCGCGACACCACCATCAGGAGAGCCATGAACTTCATCCACGCGCGCCTCGGCGCGACCGCGCTGCTCGTCTTTCCCACGCTGACGCACGCGGCGCCCGGCGACGTCTGGGTCGTCGACGCCGCAGGCGGCGCGGACTTCACCGAGGTGTCGCAGGCCATCGCCGCAGCGTCGGACGGCGACGTCGTCCTCGTACTGCCGGGCGACTACGGCGCCTTCGCCATCGACGGGACGTCGCTGACCGTGCACGCGGACGTGCCCGAGTTCACGACGATCAACGGGACGGCCAGGATCCGAAACGTGGGTCCGGGACAGCACGTCCAGGTCGATGGTCTGTCGCTCCGTACCGGTCTGCGCCTGAACGACTGTCAGGGGCACGTCGGCTTCTCGGACTGCCGCCTCGAAGGGACGACCGTGGTCGGCTTCACCCCCCCCATGACCGAAGCGCACCGCGTCGTTGGCTGCGACGACGTCGTCTTCACCCGGAGCACGATCACCGGTCGCGGGGGAGACTTCGCCTTCGGCGATTTCGAGTGCTTCATCGCCAATGGGTACGCAGGAGAGAACGCGATCCGCGTCGCCGATTCGTCCGTCGCCCTCTATTCCTGCAGCGTGCAGGGCGGGACAGGGGGCCTCGGCTTCGACGGCCCCTGCGGATTCTTCGAGCCTTGCGCCGTCGGCAGCCCGGGAGTCGGCGGAGATGGCGTCGTGATGACGAACGGCAGCACGGTCTTCGTCGATGACACGTCTTGCACTGGCGGACAGGGCGGTGATTACGACACGAAGTGTGGCCCTGGCGGTACCGCGCCGGAAGGCACTCCGTACAAGGTTCAGTCAGGCTCGGAGCTCCTCCTCGCCGACGATCCCCGCTTGACCCTCGTCTCCAGAACCTCCGTCTCCGACGGCGCCCTCCTGCCCGTCACCTTGAGCGGCCCGGCCAGTGCCGAGGGGCTCCTCCTCTGGTCCGATCAACCGGACCGGCGACCGTTCGGCACGCTGATCGGACTCCTGCACGTGAATGGGCAGAACCTCGGAATCGCCGCGCTCGGCACGATCCCGGTCACGGGCACGCTGGACTCCGTCTTCCCGCCGCCTCCGGTCGCTGCCGGCATGGATGCCCGCCGCCTTCAGATCCAGGCGTTCGCGGTCGCGCCTGGCATCGGACGACTCCTGGGGACGACGACGGGTCTCGTGGTACTGCGCGCCGCTGATCCCGGCTCGGG
>CAYGST010000014.1:18284-23526 GCA_964352415.1 uncultured Planctomycetaceae bacterium
GTGACCTCCATCGCGTCGCCCGAGCCCATGACGACGTAGCGGTCGTCGATGGCGGTCAGGAGCGGGAGCACCTCGCCGAAGCGCGTGTACTGGCCGGGGTGCGGGTCGAAGCGGGGGTTCGTCGTCACCGTGTCCCACTCGAACCACTCGAGGTGGCCGAGGTCGACGCGGCAGATCGGCGCGCTGAACCCTCGCGGGCGCAGCAACCCGCTCTGCGGCTCGAGCGAGCTGACCCGATGCTCTGCGTCGTCGTTGCAAGTCGCGAGCTCGATGCGATCCCAGTAGAGCTGCAGGGTCGAGAACACGCGCAGGCGCGGATCCTCCGCCGAGAGAACACCCTCGACGTCGATCACCATCGTCTTCGTCTTCCCGGCGGGGAAGCCGATCGGCGGACCAGCAGCGCGCCAGCCTCCCTCCCCGTCCGGCACCTGGAACATGGGCGGCACGAAGTCCACGCCCGGCGTGCGTGCCGTGAGCATGTTGGCGCTCGCGTCGCTCCAGTAGAACCAGCCCGTCATCACGAGGCGCAGCTGCTTCGCGCTCGCGATTGCTTCAGGGTCGAACTCGAGCTCCACGAACCACGGCTTCGCGATGCCCTGGAACTGCGGTAGCTCGCGCTCGAACGGCCGCGCGTGGTCGCTGTCGACGACGGCGAGCTCCTTGGTCCAGTCCGCGCCGTCGCTGCCCGTCGCGCGAACGAGTGCGCTCGGTGCCGTGACCGTATGCAAGTGCTCTTCCGGGAACGGAGGGAACTTGAACAGCTCGTTCGGGTAGATGTCCGCTTCGATCGGATGGTCGACCACGTCGAGTCGCAACCGATCGAGGTAGGTCACCTCGCGCAGCTCCTCGGTGATCTGCATCTTGTAGACACCCGCGTACTCGACGAGCTGCTCCCCGGTCACGAGAACGAATTCGTCGTGGTCCGGCGGCACCATCATCCCGGGCGCCATCGGCAGCCCAAGGGGCGTGATGCCGAGCACGTCGGTGACGAACTCGTAGGTCTCGCCGTTCCAGGTGTAGAGGAAGGGGCAAGATCCACCGAGGTTCGCCGGCTCGTCGAACTCCCCGAAGGCCGCGCTCGGATCGTCGATCAACTGATCGCCGGAGAGCGGGACGTCGAGCTTCGAGAGTACGCCTCCGTTCGGGTAGGTGATGCGCAGCACGTCGAGCGTCTCCGCTCCTCCGCAACCCATCCAGATCGGCTCACCCCGGTAGTACACCCGCCGGTACATCGACCCCGAGCGCACCTCGACGATCGAGCCCAGCCCGCGCTTGTTCGACTTGTTGCCGCGCACGACGACGGGCATCGCGTTGCCGCGCTCGCCGGTCGCCTTCAAGAGCTGCACGCCCCCGGCGGCGATGCGCACGAGGTCCGGCTTCGAGTCGCCGTTCGCGTCGAGCACGACCTGGCCCGGCGTCGTGCCCTCCGCGCCCTTCAGCACCGCCAGCGTCTGCACCTCGAGGCCGGCGGCTAGCAGCGTGCTGCCGTTCCAGACGAGGTCCAGCGAGCCGTCGAGGTCGAGGTCGGTCGCGATCAGGCGCTCTCCCAGCGCCGCGAGCGGCCGCGGCGCATCGAAGCCGAGCTCCTCGTTCTGGATCCAGAGCTGCGCCTGCGCGCCGCCGGTCGCGACGTCGGGTCGCGCGTCGCCGTCGAAGTCCGCGAACACCGGCTCGACCTCGAACGCGCCGCTCGGGAAGCGGCTCGAGACGTCGGCGAACTTGCCCGCGCGCAGCGAGTCCGCGAGGAACACGCCGCCGGGACCGCCCATCACGAGGTCCACGTCGTTGTCGCCGTCGAAGTCCTCGGTGCTGCACCAGGCGAAGGCCTGCGCGGTCGGCAGCTCGGCCACGTCGGTGACGTCGACGTAGGCGCCCTTCACCTCGCTGTTCGGCCGGAACGCGCCGTCGTTGCGCCACAGCCGCGCGCCGAAGTCCCCCACGATCAGGAGGTCGATGTCCCCCTCGTGGTCGAAGTCCACGGGCGTGATGTCGGCCGGCGCGCCGGGGAGCGCGGGCGCCTGGAGCTCCAGCGCGGCCCACGCGCCGTCCTCGTCGATGCGGAAGGCACGCAGGCCCGTCCCCGCCACGGCGATCAGCTCGAGCGCGGCATCCGGTTCGTTGTCGAGGTCGAAGGCCCGCACGAGGTCGACCGGGCGATCGAAGACAACCTGCTCGCGCCAGCCGTTGCGCCGCTGCAGGGCTACCACGATCCCGCTGCCCGTGCGCGCCAGGAGATCCGTGCGTCCGTCGCCGTCGAGGTCGGTCGCCTGGAGCTCGATGACGCCCTGGAACGAGCTGAGCCCGAGGTCGGCGGCTTCGAAGGTGAGCTGGCTCGGCGGCTGCGGCACCCGCGAGCCGCGCGGCTCCGGCGGCGCGATGCGACCGAAGGTCCCGACGCGCGAGGCTGTCGAGGCGAGCTCGGCGACGCCGGCGCGCTTCAGCTCTTCGCGCCGCGCGCGCAGCTCCTGGGCCTCGTCCATGCGATCGTCGAGCATGAGCAGGCGCTCGAGCCCGTACAGCGCGGAGACGTACCAGCTCCCGCCGTTCTCGATGCCGACCTCGACGACGCTGCGCAAGAGAGCCTCCGCCTCCTCGGGCTGGTCGAGGTCGTCGAGCACGCGCCCAAGGACGTAGCGCGTCGGCAGGTCACCCGGGGCCAGGTCGTGGGCCCGCCGCAGGTGCTCGACGGCGTCCTCGAAGTCGCCGTTCTCGCGCGCGATCTGCCCACGCAGGAACCACAGCGCCGGCGAATTCGCATCGAGCGCCTCGACGCGCTCCAGGTGGCGGTTCGCCGCAGCGACGTCCGACAGTCCGAACTCGATCGCGGCGGCGCGCAGCAGGTCGCCCACCTCGGCGTCCTTGCCGGCGACGAGCGGCGCGAGCGTCTCGCGCGCCGTCTCGAGCTGATCCTGCGTGAACCAGTGCGCGACGCGCTCGCGCGTCAGGGTCGTCTCGACGTCGAGGCCCTCGGGGTCCGAGTCACCGCCGCACCCACCGAGGAGCGCGAGCGAGAGGGCCGTGACGAGGAGGAAACCGGCGAGGAGCGGATGGTGGATCGCTTGGCGCTGCATGCCAAGAGATTGGCATACCGACCGCGATCCCTTGTAGGCCCTGCCGTCGGAATCCCGCCCGTCAGCCCGCCATGCGCGCCGGGCCGCGCGGGAGCGTCGTGAAGACCTCCTCGCTGTACTTCACGCCCTTCACGTAGCACTTGCTGAGCTGCATCGGGTTGAAGTCGTGGTAGCCCGCGCCGCTCCAGTCGGTGCGCTCGAACGCGCGGACCGCGTTGAGGGCCTGGCCGTAGTCGCCCTCGGCGCGCAGCAACGCGGCCTCGAGCTCGGGCGCCAGCGGCAGGTGCTCCATGAGCTCCTCCATCGGCGCGCCGGTCAGCGCATCGAGGGTCGAGAGCAGGCCGACCGTGTAGTAGGCGGACGGGTCAACGATGCCCGCCTGCTCCGCCAGCGCCTCGCACATCCGCGCCCGGACGAGCGCGATCGGCAGCAGGTCGCCGGGCTTGTCGTCGATGTCGACGAGGACGATCAGCGTGACGATCTGACGCACGGCCTTGAGGCCGAGCATGACGAGCGTCTGCCCGATCTTCGTGATCGGCTGGCTGGGCGCGAACATCGTCGAGTTCGCGTAGCGCAGCAACTTGTAGGCGAGCGAGACGTCCTGGCTGACCATGTCCTCGATCTCGTCCACCTCGACGTCGGGATCGAGCAGGCGCGAGAGCATGCGCAGGAGCGCGACCCGGTTGGCCGGGATGTGGCGGCCCTCGACCGTCTCTGGCTTCGTCAGGAAGAAGCCCTGGAAGTAGTGGAAGCCGACCTCGACGCACCAGTCGAACTCCTCGCGCGTCTCGACCTTCTCCGCGAGCAGCTTCACGTCGTACTCCTTCAAGATCTCGACGAGGTGCTCGGTCTCCTGCTTGCCCTGGGCGCGCAGGTCGATCTTGACGTAGTCGCAGAGCTTGAGGAGCTCGTGATTGCTGTCGCGATGGATGTAGTCGTCCATCGCCACGCGCACGCCCTGCTTGGCGAGCTTGCGGATCCCCTCGACGATCTCCGGCGTCGGCTCGATGTCCTCGAGCACCTCGACCACGACCCGGTCGGCGGGCAGCGGGAGCGGTAGCTCACCGGTGATGAACGGCTTCGTCAGGTTCACGAAGCAGGCCGCGTTGCCCGCGAGCTGCTGCGCTCCCACGTCCAGGAAGGCGTTGGCGAGGACGCGCGCCGTGGCGAGGTCGCCGTCGGTGTGCGTGGCTGCGGTCGCCCCACGGCCGCTGCGATAGAGCAGCTCGTAGGCGTGGACGCGCAGCGCGCGGTCATAGATGGCCTGGCGGCCGATGAAGGTCTCGGACATGGGTGGTGGGCGACCCGGAGGGGCTCGGACACCTCCCCTTTCGGCTCGGCCCCCGCCTCAGTTGAAGCCTCCTTGGGAGTTCGGGCGGGTTTCACGAGCTGACGCTCCCGAGACCCCGCGAAGCCCCTCAGCGGCTGCGTGAGAGCTCGATCCGGCCCGCCACTCCCGCGCAGAGCCCCTCCCGATCGAGCCGCCAGCGCTCCAGCGCGTATCCGTCGGCTTCGAACTCGAGCCCCTCGGGCCAGTGCTTCGCCAGGAGGTCGGGTGAGCGGTGTCACCAAGCCCCGAAGCTCGGCCCTTGGGGCCGGGCGAGCGCCCCCCCCGAGCCCTGGAGAGGCATTTCACCCTCAACTGGGCGTTTCCCGTCCCTGACTCGCCTCCTGGGCCTTCCCTGGAACCCGTCATTCGCCCCATTCAGGGCTTTCGCGAGCCACGTCGAAAGACCTTCCACTTCGATGGCCCTCTCCCCACAACCATGGACGCCAACCCCAACCTGCCGCTCCGGCGCACGCTTCTGCTCGCGACCGAATCGGCCGCGGACGACCTCGGCGCGCTGACCGAGACGTTCGAGCGCGCCGGCTTCGCCGTCACGCTCGCGTCCCTGAGCGAATCGACCACGACCGTGCGCAGCGCTGCGCCGGACCTCGTGGTGATCGACGCCACGGGCAGCCCGGAGCCTGCGCTCGGCCTGTGCCGCAGCCTGCGCTCGATCTGCTCCCCGACCACTCCCATCCTGATGCTGCACGCGGGCGCCGACCCGGAGTGGATCGCCAGCGCCTGCGAGGCCGGCGCCACGGAGTTCATGGAGCCCCCCTACCACGCGACGCTCCTCGAGCGGCGGCTGGACAGCGCGATCGCCTACGTCGAGCGCCTGATCGAC
>CAYGST010000015.1:0-23214 GCA_964352415.1 uncultured Planctomycetaceae bacterium
CGGACTGGCGGGCGGCTTCGCGCGGGGCGCGGGGCTCGTCGCCGCGCTCGCGGGGCCGCGCGCGGCCGCCGCGAGTGACGACGCCCCCGAGGCCCGCACGCCGCCGCGCCGCCTGTCGTTCGCGCTCGGCGCGCTCGCGCTCACCGGTACGACCTTCGCCCTGACGCTCTTCGCTTGCTTGCCCTACTTGTGGTCCGCGCCGGTCGAGCACCTCGGCGATCTGCTGGACTTCTGGTCCGAACACATGGCCTTCCAGCAGGACCGCATCGAGGCCTTCGGCGGGACGGCGACGCGCACCATCGGTGAGCGCGTCGCGCTCGTCGCGGGGCGCATCGGCGGCGCGGACGAACCGCTGCGCGCCGTGGTCGGCCTCCCGGCGGGCTGGCTCTGGACCGGCGCGCTGGCCGGGGCGTGGTGGCTGCTGCGCAGGCGCGCGCGAAGCCGCGGCGAGGAGCTCGAGAGCGCGAGCCACGGACGCCCGCCGCTGCTCCTCGCGTCACTTTGGGTCTCCGTCGTGCTGATCGGTTCGACGCTGTGGATTCCCCTGGACTGGGATCGTTACTTGTTTCCGATCGTCGCGTGCGCAGTCCTGCTCCAGGCCGTCGTGTTCGGCGCTGCGTTCGGGGCGATCCGAGACGTGACCCGTCGTCGCGATCCGGCGAGCTGAACCGCTCCGCGATTCGATCACGGGGCAGCGCGAGAGGACTCCGCGCGGCGCACGCTCACTCCTCGGGCAGCGCGAAGCGGTGCAGGACCCCCTCCTCTGCGACGAGGCACCAGAGCTGATCGCCTTCGGGTGACAGGCCCCACTGCTTGTGACCCTCGATCGCCCCGATGTCGATGAGGTGCACGCGCTTGGCGTTCAACTCGAACAGCGCGATCCCGGTCGAGTAGTGGACGACCGTCCAGTCGTCGCTCGTGACCACCTTGGAGAAGTGGTGCCTGTCTCCGGCGGACACGGAGAACCAGGGCTGCCCAGCGCTGTCGTACAGGCACAGGACCGGATCCCCTTCGGTCCGCGAGTGCCCCATCGTCTCGAACACGGCGAGCGTCTTCCCCGAGGACGAGAGGTGGAAGTCTCCGACACTTCGGATCCAGGCGCCGTCGGGCCGGCGACGAATGGCCTCGAGGACGCGTACGCCATCGCGCAGCTCGAGGGCCTTGCCGAACTGCGCATCGCACCAGGCCGTGACGCCGGAACTCCGGAACTGGCGTGGCTCACGCGAGTGAGTGCCGGCCTCCTGCACCGGGTGCTGTGCAACGAGCGCCCCGGAGGCGTCGTATTCGAGGTAGAGGAGTTGCCACTCCTGCGAGCCCGCCTCGAAGAACCAGTGCCCGTCTCGCCCCTGGCTCGGGCGCGTCAGGGACTTCGGATAGAAGCGTACCCCTGCGGGTGGCCGCAGCGTGACGAGGACCTCACCGGCTCGGTCGAAGACCGTCCAGAGGCGCGTCCGCTTCTCCAGGACGAGCAGGTTGCCCGAGCGATCGATGCGGCCCCAGCTGCCGACGAAGCCGGCCGGTTCGTCGCCTCCTTCGCCTTCCTTCGGCTCGGGCAGCGCAACGTCCTCGAAGCGCAGGGCGATGTCCTCCAGGCGCTCGATCTCGGTCCACTCGACGGGCCAGCGGGCCACCGGCCTCGGTGTTGGCTCGCTCTTGGCATGCATCCAGTACCGCTGCGCACCGTGAACCGGCTCGCCGCTGGACAGCCCGAAGCCGAACCAGAGCGTCGTGTTCTCCTCGTGGTTTAGCCGGCCGACGCTGATGGCGATCACGCCGTCCTCCTCGGCGAGAACGACGTCGCGCCCCTCGGGGTGCGGAGGTCCATGCATCATGCGACTCGACGAGCGTGGGAAGCTGCGCCTTCGGAGGACGCTTCCCGTCGGGTCCACCACGATGAGATCGAGCGAGCCGTGGCTGCTGCGATTTCCTTTCGGATACGCGTAGCCGCCGAACGTGCCATCGTCGGCGAGCCCCGCGCGGAACAACGTGAAGGGCAGGTCCTTCTCCCACAGCAACTTCCCGCCGCGTGCGAGGCGATAGCGGCCCTCCCCGGCGCAATGGCGGTCCGTGGGATCGATCTCGAGCGTGAACGTCTTCGAACGCGACTGGTAGGTCGCCGGCTGCAGGATCGGCGGCAAGGCCTGAGGGGCCGAGCACGAAGCGCTCGGCGCGGCCGCCAGGAGGAGAGGAATCAGGTGCATCATCGGGATCGAGGGCGCGCGATCGCTCTGCGCCGCGCCGGTCTAGAGACCGCCCTGCCGAACGTCACACCGATCCCCCTTCGCTTGCGCCCGATCCTCACCGAACGCTAGGATCCCGCCGGAAGGAGGCGTGGCAGAGCGGCTGAATGCAGCGGTTTTGAAAACCGCCAGGGCGCAAGCCCTCAGGGGTTCGAATCCTCTCGCCTCCGCCATCCCGGCGGCCTCGCTCGCGAGGACTCCGTACACGGGCTCCCGGGGACTCCGAGAGCCGCCGTCTCGACCGCTCGAGCGACGCGCCGCTGCGCGCGCGCCGCGCTGGGCGACCGACGACGCCGCAAGCCACCTCGCTCCAAGCGCAGAAGAAGAAACGCCATGACATCGATCGTCACCGCTCGTCACGCCCTCGCCGCATTGCTCCCGGCCCTCGCCCTGTGGGCCTGCGGGTCGGCCTTCTCCCTCGAGCTCCAGGACACGAAGGCCGAGGAGCCAATGACCGAGGAGGAGAAGGAAGTGCAGGTGCAGTACCTCGAGATCGTCACGCCCAAGATGACGGAGACGTGCGCGGCGCTGGCCACGCTGCACGGCGTCGAGTTCGGCGAGCCCGTGGCCGCTCTGGGCAACGCGTGGACCGCTGCGCTCGAAGGTGGAGGACGCATCGCCGTGCGAGCGCCGATGCGGAAGGACGAGGCGCCCGTGGTCCGGCCCTACCTGCTCGTGGACGACATCGAGGCCGCGGCGAAGGCAGCCAAGGCCGCCGGCGCGGAGATCGCGATCCCCCCGATGGAGATCCCAGGTGAAGGGACCTTCGCGATCTACATCCTCGGCGGAGTCGAGTACGGGCTCTGGAAGATCTGACGCCGGGACGAGGCCGGCCAGGACGACGCCGCACCCACGCCACCACCACTAGAGGAAGAGCCATGAGCCACAGCAGCCGAACCACCCCCCTGTCCCACTCGATCTCCGCGGCCATCGGCGCGCTCGTCGCGTCCGTCGTCGCGACCCTGGCACCCTGGAGCGGAAGCGCTTCGGAGGAGCCGACGTCGCTGACCGTCAACCACCTCGTGGTCCAGGACGCTCGCGGCGCGGTGCTCTTCGAAGCGGGCGGCCCGGACGCACCGGGGGCGGTGACGACCGACGCACTTCGCACGCGCGAGGTCGTGCTGGTGGACGCGAAGGGCGAGGCGCGGGGACGGCTCTCGGCGCGCGCTGGGGAGGGTGTGCTGGAGTTCATGCGCGCGGACGGGTCGAGGTCGCTGTCGTTGGGCGCCGGCTGGTACGGGCACGGGCAGACGATGCTCTACATGGAGGGGACGAACCGCAGCTCGGAGATCGAACTCGTCGCGGGTGCTGGAGACACCAACCTGACGATGAACGGGTACGGCCAGATCGAAGGCCCCGGTCGATCCGATGAGGACGAGGAGCGAAGAGGTTCGATCTGGATCCACTCGGCCCCAGGCACTTCCCACGTAATGCTGGGCAAGGGGAGCTCGGTAGGCAGCGGCATACGCTTCGACTCGGACGGGACGAGGTCCCAAGGATCCCTCAGGTTGGACCAACGGCGGTTACTGAAGCTGGACGCTCCCGAGGTCGGCGAGTTCTGGACCACCGACACCTACTTCTCCGTCCAGCCCGGCCAGAAGCGCGATCTGCCCGAGTCCGCCATCGAACGCCGGTGAGGCGTCGACGTCGGGGAGCTCACCCCGCGCGAGCCGATCGGCCTGGCTCGCGATCTCCGGCTCGTCACCCACCGTCACGCGGATCCTCCCGCGCGTTCCGTGACTGCGGCCAGCGGGGCGCGTAGGCCGGGCAGCCCATTCAGGAGACTGCCATGACCTCGATCCGCGACGCCCTTCTCGGCCTGCCCCTCCTCCTCGCCGCCGGCGAGGTCGTGCTCGCGCGCGCCCAGGAACCGTCCCCCACCGAGCCCCGGGAGCGATCGCTCGTCGAACTGACCAAAGGGCTGCCCCGCGTCGAGATCCCTTGGCTCTACGTGGCTAGCAGCTGGGAGGGCGGAGTCGCTGCCGCCGTACTCGGGGCCGGCCTTCGCGCGGGAGAGACGATGCCCGACGCTCTCTGGAGGAAGGCCCTGCTCGAGACGGGCACGATCCGGGTGCGGAAGCGCTGGCCCGTGGACGTTCCCTTTGCCGTAAACATGCACAAGCCCGCATGGCTCGGACCGGCGCTGATCACGTTGACACGGCGCGGCGCGTCGGTGCGCACCGCGACGCGCGGAGCCATTCGGCCCATCGGGTGCGGCACCTGCCAGTTCGATTCGAATTGCGAGCGCCACTTCGAATTCGGATACGTCGAGCTCGGCGAGCAGGCGATCGACTTCGATGTCCGCATTGAACGAGGAATGACGAGCAATGAGCTGATCAAAGCACAGCTCAAGGCAAGGCGCCTGGGTGTGAAGTCGGGAATCAACCAGGGCAGCCCTCCACCTGTGCTGTGGAGCGGTGCCCTCAAGATCGAGGTCGAGGGTGTCGCCTCCCTCGACGACGCGCTCCCGCCCGTCTGCGAGCGCGAGCATGACGCGGCGGTGCGCGAAGCGCTCTCGCTCGCCTTCCGGTCCAAGCGTCGCGGACAGCCGCAGTCCCGATCCGGCGAGCTCTCACTCGCTGCCCCGGACGATCGCGCGCTGCACGGGCTTGGCCTCTCCTTGAACGTCGAGCTCCTGAAAGGAGACACGGTGATGGAGCAACTCCACCTGCTCGCAACGTCGCCTGGGGCCGGCCCCTTCGGACGTGACCCGCGCGAAGGGTGGAAGCGGCCCCTCCAAGCCTTGCCGAGGTCTCTCGAGTCCGACAGCGCCGACCGCAGCGCCTGGAGCGTGCGCGTCGTCGGGGTCGAGACCGACGCGCTGAGGCTGTGGGACGCGACGCAGCGCTGGGACGGTGAGCTCACGCTCTCCCTCGACGAGTTGCTGGAGCGCGGGCGTGAGCTGGCGGACGAACGGGCGCGACGCGCGGGTCGCCGAAACCGGTAGCGACAGGCTTGGCCAGCTACCAGCGCGGCCGCTGCGAACTCCAGCGGTCGTAGCCTCGAACACGCATCGGCGCCGGACCGAACGTGTCAGGGCAGAGGCGCTCGATCGCGAGGTCGAGCTGGTCCCAGACGCGCGCGAGGCTGCGGTCCATCGAGCTGCCCAGGCGGTGACGCAGGTTCCCGCGCGGATCGCGGTAGCACCATCTGCGGCGCAGGACCTCGGCGCCGTGGCGAACGACGACCTCGGCGTAGGGGGTGTGATTGGATTCGAACGACGATCGACTGCTCGGCAGGTCCAGCAGACCGATCCCGCGCAGCTCCCGGAGGAAGTCCTGCACCCACTCCGGCTCGAGGCGCGCGAGGCGCGCCATCGCGCGCGGCCGCTCTCGGTCAGCGGAGAAGAGCACGAAGCCGTCGGACCAGAGCGCGAAGTCCAGTCCCTGCGGATCGAAGCCGTAGGGAAAGTCCTGGTAACGCGTGACGAGCGGTGGCGCGCCGTCCCAGAGGTCGAACCCCACGGGAGCCTCGCCCTGCTCCAGCCCGGGCCGCAGGACGCGCTCCATGGCCTCGCGCAGGTAGCCGTGTGGCGTCGCACCGAAGTCGTCGACGACCGCGGCGTCGGCGCCCGCCTCGATCAAGCGCCGGTAGGTCGCCGCATCCCCCCGCAGCGCTGCCATGTGCAGAGGGGTACGGCCCAGCGAGCTGCGCGCGTCCACGGCGAGATCGTGGGAGTAGCGAAAGGACAGCAACCACTCGACGCTTCGCGTCGCGCCGGCGGCTGCAGCCTCGTGAAGCGGAGTCGTTCCCCAAGCCGTCCTGGCGTTCAGGTCCGGCTGCCCATGGTCCCCTCGCCAGTGAAGCAGCAGATCGAGGACGAGCGGGAGGTTCTCCTGCGCCGCGATGTGCAGCGGAGTCAGGCCGAAGTCGTCCGGCCGATCGGAGCGCGCGCCGGCTGCGCAGAGTACCCACACGACGTTGCGAGCTCCGCAGGAGGCCGCGACGTGCAGGGCCGTGCGGTCGTGGCGGCCGGCGCGGTTCACGTCCGCGCCAGCGGCGAGCAGCAGCTCCACGACGTCGACGTGGCCGTGCGCGGCCGCTTCCTGGAGCGCGGTGTGGCCCTGGTGGAGACGATCCGGATCGATGCCCCGGTCGAGCAGTCTCGCGACGTCAGTCGCATCGCCCTCCCGCGCTTGTCGGTGCAGGCGCTTCAGATCCTCCGCAGCGGTCTCCGCGCGCGCCTCGGTCGACAACGTGCCCGATCCGTCACTGTCAGGCGGCCCGGCGTCGTCCGGTCCATTCGTGCAGGCGAACAGGAACAGCCCCGCGATGATTACGGTCGGGCGAACGGCGCCGAGAGCATCGAGTCCAAGCATGGCACGCCTAGGGACCGTCAGGCGCCGTGTTACAGCCCTCCCGCGCGAACCGGAAGTGAACGCGCGTCGGAGCCGGTTCGCCGGCGCTCGACGGACTCAGGCGGCTGTCGAGACCTCGTCCTCGACCTCGTCGTGGTCGAGGTCGAAGTCCGGCTCGCGCAGGGTCTCGGTCGTCTCGTTGAGGAGCTTGCAGAAGTCCTGCAGCTCGTCGCCGAAGCGGAGGAAGCAGTCCTGGGGATTGTTGCCCGCTTGGGTCTCCTCGAGGAAGCGCTGCATGCGGTAGATCGGGCCGGCGAACAGGAAGGTCGCCAGGACGCCGATGAACAGGGTGAGCGGGATCGCGACGGCGAGCGTGAAGAGGAAGGCCTCGGCCACGACGGGCAGGACCTCGTCGAGCGTCGCGCTGTCGGCGCCGGTCTTCTCGGTCAGCGTGCGGATGAGGAACAGGCCCATCAGCATCAACATCACCAGCGAAGTGGCGAGGAAGACGGCCGTGACCTTGAGCTGCAGGGCGGGGAGGATGAGCTTCTGCTTGCGGCGAAGGATGCGCATGGGGCTCGGTGGGTTGGGAGGGAGGAGGATCGCCCCGCGCAGCGCCGAATGGCGCTGCGCGGGGCTGCTCGTTGGAGCCGAGCGCCGGGAAGGCGCTCAGCGACTGTCACCTACCACATCACGACGTCGGTGGCCGTGACGGCCATGGGCGTGAAGGGAGGCAGGTTGGCGACGCGATTGAACGCCTCGTCGTAGTTCCAGATCCGGTTGGGCGCCTGGTAGCGGTCGCCGCCGTATTTCCAAGTGCCGGTCGCGAACTTGCTCTCCCACGTGTTCACGAAGGAGCCAGTGATCTCGCACTTCTTACCCGACCACTTCTCGTGGAAGCGCGGGAGGTTCTCGAGGCCGCCGTTGTAACCACCGACGTGCGTCTCGTGGTTGCCGGTGACGATGGCCATGTTGAAGCTCGTGTCCGAGGCCGAGGGCAGGTTGCCCGCGGTCTTGGTACCGGTCCAGCTGTTGGACAGCAGGTTCACCGCATCACCGATGACGGCGGCGCCCTTCTTGTTGACCGTGTTGTAGTCGCCCTGGACGTAGACCGGACCTTCGGACACGACGCTCAACGCCGAGGCGAGCTCCGCACCATTCGTCAGGAGAACGCCCTTCGCGTCGGTCCCTTCACCCATGCCGTAGTGCGCCGCGTAGAGCAGGCCGTTGGCCGGGAAGACTCCCGAGGTGTTGAGGGCGTCGATGTCGATCTCGCACACCGGCGTGTTGTCGCCGTTGTTCGACTGGCGAGCGTCGTGCAGGTCGCCCTGCGTGACGATGCCGACGAGCGACGCCTTGACCGAGAAGCCGTCCGCATCGAACGCATCCCAGGAGCCATCGTCGTACGTGATGATCGACAGGTCGGCGTTCTCGTGGAAGAAGCCCGGACTGTGCGTCCCGCTTCCGGCGGCGACCTGCATGTACGTCTGCGAGGTGCCGTCCCACTCGTAGTCGCCGGCGTCGACCTCCTCGAACATGGAGATCGAGCCGATGTGCGGCGCAACCGCCTCACCGATCCCGTGCTCCTCCGAGAGGACCGTGTTGCCATGGCCGTTGGCGTAGGTGTCCGGCTGCTGCCAGAAGTCCAGCGCGCCCGGCCCCCACGGGAGCCACTCACCGGCGCCCGTGTAGTCGTTGTCCAAGTTCAGGTCGAGTCCACCGAAGTTGCTGTCATAGCCCGACGTCGAGGTGACGCCCTGGCCCGCCAGCTGGCCCTCGCTGTACATCGTGACGAACTCGGACGGCTCGCCGGGGTCGTACGGGTTCTCCACCCACTTGCGGATGTCGACCGTGCCGCTCGAGACGCCCGGGTCGTCCTTCCGGTGGCGGTAGATACCGCCCACGGCGCGGAGGTAGTTCGTGTCGACGGTCAGCGTGTTGTTGCTCCCCAGGTACATGTCCTGGTTCGTGTGCACGCGGCCGCCGAGCGTCATGTTCGGGCCCGGGTTGATCTCGAGGTCCTCGGTGTAGAACACCGCGAACTGGAAGATCGGCGTGGCCTCGGCATTGATGATGCGATGAACCGGCTCCTGGCTCCCCTGAGCGATACCGCGGGCTTCGATCTCGTAGCCCGTGATGATCGTCTGGATCCCGGCGCCGTCCGTCGCGATCTGATTCATGCCGGTCGCAGCGACCGTGTACTGGACCTGCTGACCGCCGACGGTCGTCTGACCAGCGGGCGGAATCGGATCCCAGTTCGCGATCGCGGTCTGCAGCTCCTTCTTCGCGAACTCGACTGCGCCCTCGCCCAGGTACCTCGCCTGGACCGAGTGGCGGCCGACCTGCGCCTTGTCGTTCGATGCCATCGAGATGGTCATCATCACGGTAATCATTGTTGCGGCGACGAACGTCGCGATGAGCGCGGTCACGAGCGCCATTCCGCGCTTGTGCCTGCTCGCCCTCCTAGCGAGGGTATTGCCCCTTCCCCAATGCATAGCTATCAACCGTTCCTGAGTCTGACGACGGCCTCGCGAGTCGTTCGCATCAAGGTCCCGCCCTCGTCGAATTGCCGGAAGAAGATCCGAATGCGGACACTCCCCAGCGGAATCTGGAATCCAGACGACGTCGCGGTATCCACCACGAGCCGCTCCACGTAACGACCGACAACCGAGGGCTGCCCGCCGTTGATCCTGCGCTCCAGGGTGTTCACGCCGTCGTTGCGCGTGAGCACCACGTAGCTGAACTCGTTGACGTCCCAGATGAGCGCGCCGCCCACGCCGACGTCCGGACGCTGGTCCCCGTCGTTGTCCGCCGGGCGGACGAAGACGACCTCCCGGTCGGGACCGAAGTCGTTGTCACCCGCCACCGCCGCATTGACGGCCGGCGCGTGCACGTGGTTCGGGAAATCGAGCCCATCCGCCACGCCGCCATCGAAGACGTACGGGAAGTCGAGTCCGCCGACCGTGACCACGCCCGACTGACGCAGGTCCTCGACCATCTCCTCGAGGGCCTCGTCGGCCATCATGTCGAGGGCCGAGCGGTTGTTGTTCCCGATCGCGAGGCCCTGCATGTTCTGCATGGCCATGACGAGCGTCCCGCTCATGAGGAGCACCAGCGTCACCGAGATGCTGGTCTCCAGGAGTGTGAAACCGCCGCGGCGGCGGCTACCTCTGTTGTTCTTGGTGAGTCTCATCGCGTTTTCATCGTCGCCAGTTGGAGCTGACGAGTTCCTCCCCTGTGGTCCCGCCACGTGCACGTGAGCACGATCTCGAGCGGGTCGGGCACGTTCGCCCCCCCGCCGTAGGTCGGGTAGGTCGCGACGATCACCTCGTTGTCGAGGTGCAACCCGTTGAACGCCACAACCGGCTGGCTGTCCTCGAACGTGCTCCCCGGAACCGCGAGGTCATCGAGGCTCGAGAGCATCAGCTGCTCCATGCAGGCCTGCAGATCGGACATCGCCGTACTGGTCTCGGCCGCCGTTTCGGTCAGGGCCCGCGACGACAGCTGGCTGGCCGTCGTGGCTGCCAGGGTCACGAGCAGGACCGCGAGCGCGATCATGACTTCGATGACGGTCATGCCGGCGCGTCGGCCGCCGCGCGGGCGGCGAGCGAGGGCTCGACCGGTGAGGGCGCTGCTCGGCGCCTGGACAGACTGATTCATTGAGATCCGTTTCATTGTTTTCGTCCGCCTGGCGGACTCCCCGATGGAGCCCTTCGGCGGGGCCCCGCGGGAGCCTTGACACGAGATCGAATTTCCTAGCTCCGGCCGCCTCCAGGGGCCTGAGCGCCCCTCGGAGCCGCGGCGCCTGGCCTCGAGCCCTCGCGAGAGTTGGGCGAGACCTTCCCGGGCGCGGGCCTCCCGGGAGCCTCCCTGCACCCCGATCCGCGTCAGACGCGCCCCCGCCTCCGTGGCGAGCGCTCACCCCTCCCGAGGCGTGGTTTCCGTTCGATCTGCGCAAGAGCAGGCGGTTTTGGACCAACAGGAGCCGGGCGAACGCGACGATGCGTCGTCGCAGGTGGGACGTCGCGGTTCCTCGCGTCGCCTGTCCGCCGTAGAACCCTCCGGTTCCCGACGCGTTGTTCCGACGATTCCCTCGGACCACGCCCGCAGCCCCTGACTCGCTCGCCATGCTCCACGCACTCATCGCGGCCGCGCTCTGCGCCCCCGCCTCGATCGTCCCGGCCCCCTCGCAGCCGGGGTCCTCGCTCCCGACGCCGTCCGCCGAGCTCCCGTACGAGGAGATCGCTCAGACCTTCCTGGAGCAGCACGGGCTCACCGGCCAGGCCCCGGAGGACGTCGAGCTCGACGCCATCCTCGCCGAGCACTTCGTCTCCACGCGCGTCGGCCTGTTCGACGTCCTGGTGCCCACGGTGACCATGACGGACAAGGCCGCGACCAAGGACTACCGCGACGTCTGCGCGGCGCTGTGCTCGGCGCAGGCTCGCTGGGTCGATTGGTTGGGAGCCTCCGCCCAGGGCGGTGAGGCCCTGCAGGCCAGCCTCGAAGCGCACGCCAAGTGGATCGACAAGTGGACCGTTCGCCTGCTCGAGACCGCCGGCGATGCCGAGTCGCGCCGCGCCGTCGACCTGTTCGCGGCCGACGAGGAGGTCCGCGCGCGCTCGAACGAGCTCGCGAGCGCCATGCAGACGGGCGCCGTCCTCGGCCTCTCCATGGAGGCCACCAGCCCGGTGCGCCTGGTGCTCATGCCCGAGCGGAAGGGCTTCGTCGAGTTCCTCGCCTTCACCGGCTGGCACAACCCCGACCTGCAGTCGATCTACTGGGCCCCGGGGATCGAGAACTGGACGGAGTTCCGTATCCAGGGTCTGCAGATCATCGCGCTCCAGTATCCGAACGTCGCTCCCGCACCCGGTGACTACGGCGCGTTCTCGAGCATGAAGGACCGCCACATCACCGGCCTCGAGCAACAGGTCGTGCAGATGGGCATGAACCAGCTGTTCGCGTACATGCACGGCGAGGCCATGCCGAACTCAGTGATTCGCGGCCTCTCGATCAACCTCCTGATCGACCTCTACGGCTCTTGCCACACGCGCAACGACGGCGATCTGCGCGGACGCATCACACAGAAGCGCGAGGTGTTCGTGCGTGGCGGCCAGTCCGAGGGCGGCCTGCTGCCCCCGAACGTCGCGGAGAACCGCTGGCGCTCGGACTACGGCAAGCACCGCTACACGCACATCCTGAAGCAAGCCCAGAAGTCGGGCGCCTCCCAGGACAAGCGCAACAAGAACAAGTGGAACACCTTCCTGCTCGTCGCCGACGACGACAAGGATCGCGCCATCGTGCACGCTCCGTTCTTCGGGCCCGGAGCCGGCGCCGAAGAGCGCCCCGGCGAGACGTTCGACATGGACTACTCGGAGTTCCTGCGAGCGTACAACGTCGCCTTCATGCACTACCTGCAGTCGGCTGGCGGCGGCTCGAACAAGAAGTCCGCCGAGCTGTTCTCGTTGCTGATGGCCAAGGTCTCCACCGCCGACGCCGAGCTCTCGTTCGGCAAGGTCCTCGAAGAGCTGTACGAGATGCCGCTGAGCAACGAGAAGGTCGACCAAGATTGCCTGGAGGGCCGCTTCCTGAAGTGGATCTCGAAGCAGTAGGAGCTCGCCTGTCATGACGCAGCGCCCGCGCGACGAGCTGTCTCGTCGCGCGGGCGCTGCGGCGCACCGAACTCGCTCGGGGTTCGCTCAGGGGCGCACGATGAAGTGCACCAGGAAGTCTCCGCTCTCGAGTTGCGACCACGCGATGAGGTCCTGGCGGCCGTCGCCGGTCAGGTCGACCGGGTCGAGCTCGAGCCCCCCCGTCGCGCCCGTGGCCTCGATGCGCAGCGTCGGCGTCCTGCCCTCCGCGCCCTTACGCAGGGCGGCGCCCGGCGAGAAGTTCATCTCTGCGATGCTCCCGAGGTCGATGGTCTTCGTGCCGCCGTCGTCGAGGCGGTCGACGTCCTCGAGGAGGAACGCCTCGATCAGGCGATCGATCGTGATCTCCTCCTCGACGGCTTCGAGAGCAGCGAGGTGGCCCTCCAGCTTCTCCGCGCAGTCGGAGTAGATGAACACCTCGTTGCCCGTGACGTCGGCGACGTCGTTCCGCTCGCCGTCTCCGTCCCAGTCGATCCGCCTGGCCGGCACCTCCACCTGGGCCTCGAACTTCTCGCCCATCTCCTCCGCCTCGTCGATGAACGAGAGCAGGCGCGGGATGGCGATCGCGATCGTGTTCTGACGGGTGGGCTTGCGCGCGAAGGTGCCGCCCGAGTTGGCGTAGGTGAAGAGGTCGAAGTCCAGCGTCCCCGGCAGCACGAGCCACTGAATGATGTTGCTCAGCCCGATCCGCTCCCCGCGCACGAGCTGCAAGTCGCGTAGACCGTCGCCCGTCACGTCGCGCAGGAAGAACAGCAGCAGATTGCCGGAGAGCTTGAGCACCTGGTCCGGATACTTCGAGACCCCGGTGGCGGAGCCGCCGAGGTAGACCTTGATCGTGTCAGCGCGGGCGACGATCAGGTCGCGCGCTCCCTCGCCGTCCAGGTCCTCGATGCGCCAGCGCACGCCGGTGTCGATGTTCGAGAAGAGGTCCTCCAGGTCGATCTCCTGCTCCTTCGGCGGCCCCTGCAGCGCGACGAGGTCCAGCGACCAGGTCGGCGTCGAGGAGAGGTCGGGGCGCGCGAGGTGGAAGTCGATGCGCTCTTCCGTCGCGGAGACGAGGTCGATCGTGCCGTCGCCGTCCACGTCGTCCATGCTGAACCACGGGATGCGCAGCGACTGGCCGAAGCTCGACTCCAGGCTGTCGAGGCGGCCGACCTGGTAGTCGATCTCGGCCTCGTACTCGATCTCGATGACGCGCGGGAAGCTCCCGTCGTCCGACTGGAGGTAGATGCGGAAGAGCCCAGCTGCCGGCATGACGAGGTCCGCGCGACCGTTGCCATCGACGTCGCGCGCGAAGCGCATGCGGCTGACTCCGTGCGGCAGGTAGCTGCGCGCGGTCACGAGCAGCTCGCCTTCGCCGAAGCTCCCATCGTCCTGCGGCTTCCACGAGCGCACCTCCCCTTCGCCGGACAGCGTGACGACCTCGTAGGCGCCGTCGCCGTCGAGGTCGACGAGGTCCCAGGCCATCTGCTCGTACGGCCAGGTGAACACCGGGCCGAGCTCCGTGGGGTAGCTGCCGTCGGCCCGCAGGTAGCGGTAGGTGATGCCGGTGTTCTGGATCTCCAAGAGATCGACGAGGCCGTCGCCGTTCACCTCGCGCAGCGCGAAGCGATTCGACTCGGGGAGCGTCAAGACGCTCACCACGGCGTCGGGCACGGCGTCTTGCGGGAGCAGGAGGCAGAGCAGGAGTGCGCTGGGGACGAACATCATCGGACGCGGCTGGAGAGGAGCAGGGTCAGGGAGCGGGCGCCAGGGCTGACGATGTCGGCCAGGCCGTCGTCGTTCACGTCGAGGACGTCGAGGGAGAGGACCGCGCCGCGCGCGTCGAAGCGCTTCCACGCGTTCTCGTCGAGCTCCCACGTGTCGCCGCTGAAGAAGCCGGAGTCGAGCTTGAGGCGACGAATCGCGATGCGCCCCTTCACGTCGACCTCGACGAGGTCGGGGATGCCATCACCGTCGCAATCGAGCACCAGCTTGCGGTTCTTGATGGCCTCACCGATGTTCTGCGTGCCGTAGACCTCGGTCTGGTTCAGGTCGGGCTTGCGATTGAACGGCAGACGCCCCTTCTGACCGAAGTAGGCGAGGTGCGTCAGCTCGAACTCGAGCCCGGAGACCGACTCCAGCATCGAGGGCAGGACGAACTTGCGCATGAGCAGGTCAGGCCTGCCGTCCGCGTTCGCGTCGGTGACGTGCAAGCGCATCATGCCCGCCTCGAAGCGGAAGACCTGCTGCGGCTCCTCTGGAACGAGTCTCCCCTCCGCGCCCAGGAGAACGAGCACGCGCATCTCCGAGTTCTCGAAGCCTTCGCTGTCGCTCTCGATGCGAACCAGAAGGTCGAGGAAGCGATCTCCATTCAGGTCCGCGAACTCGATGTCGGCGGAGCCTGGTGCGTCGGCGATCACCTCGGGCAGGCTCTCCACGCGTGTGGGGATAGCGGAGATGCCGCTGGCCGACGCCATGTGCACATGCAGATCGTCCTCGAGCAGGAGCACGAGGTCGCGCCGCCCGTCGCCATCCAGATCGACGAGCGCCGGCGCCTGGTAGGACTCCCCTGAGCTGATCAGGCTCCCGGAGACGGCGGCGTCGGAGAGGAAGATCTCCCGATCGCGCCAATCGATCTGTAGCTCGAGCTGTCCCGAGCCGCTCATCGACGCGCTGGCCTCCTCGTCGCCAGGAGTCCAGCTCTCCGCTTCGCCGCCATCGAAGCGCGCCCAGACCTCGTACGGGTCGGGGTTCTCCCCAGCGCTGTCGTCCGCGACCGTTCGACGCGGGCCGAACACCGAGAGCGCAGCGCGGCCGGGCAACAGCACGAGGTCGCGGTCCCCCGCCCCGCCCTTCACCGTGTAGGCCCAGTAGGGCAGCGCGCGACGATCCGGCACGTTGTAGAGCAGCTCCAGGGTCGCGAGCCGCAGGATGTTCCCGCGGTAGCCCTCCTTCGTCAGCGAGTACGAGTACGCGCCCGTTCGCGTCATGAACAGCAGCTCATCCCCCGGCTCGTCGCGAACGTCCGCGAAGCCGTAGGCGAGCACGTCCTCGAGCACGGTGATCGTGCTCTCCGGCTCGGGGTCGAAGCCGCGGCGCGTCAACGCGTGCAGGCGCAGCTCGCGCGTGCCGTCCTTCTTGCGCAGGGCGACGCACAACGAGAGCGTCCCGTCGCCGTCCGGATCCACGAAGCGGTGATCGAGCAGATCGCCGTCGAACTCGAGCGAGGCATCGATGTGGCGAACCTCGTCGACAGGGGCCGCACAGACCGCGGCGAGCAGGGTCAGTCCGAGGACGCTCATTCGGTCAGCTCTCCCTTCCCTGTCGAGAACCGGATCCAGCGCAGGATGCGATACTCGCGCTCGTTGCCGTCCCGCAGGTAGCGGAAGAGCGAGATGAACCAGAGGTCGAGGACCGCGAACTCGGTGGTGTCGTGGTCGAGGTCCTTCGAGTAGTGGATGACGATCGGGATGTTGTAGCCCGTCACGACGCGCGGCGACTCGCGCAGGGTCACGGCCTCCTCGAACGGCTCGCCGTTCGGCCTGCTTCCCGCCAGCCGCACCTTCGCGCCTTGCCCCGCCGCGTACAGCCGCCGCACGAGATCACGCGCGGACAGGACCTCGTCCCCGTCGACCGACGTGACGACGCTCCCGATCTCGATCCCGGCCTTGCTCACCGGCGACTTCGCGTGCGCCGAGACGAGCACCGCCCCGCCGCCGCCGTCCGCCCAGCCAGCCGCGGTCCGCGCGACATCGCGGACGTAGAGCGCCTCGACCTCTGCGGTCGACTGCCCCTCGGCGCCCGCGAGCACGACCGGCACCTCGAACACCGTGTCGTCGCGGCGCACCTCGATGCGCACCTCAACGCCGGGCGTCGCGCGCCGCAGCAGCTCGTCCAGGGCGCCGGGGTCGTTGACCTCGCTCCCGCTCCAGCCGAGCACGACGTCGCCGACCTCGAAGCCCGCCTTGTCCCCCGGAGAGTTCTCGACGACGCGGACGACCCGCACGCCAGGATCGAACGAGAGGGCGTCCAGCGATCCGCTGTCGTTCTCGCGCGTCTTCAGGCCGAGGGAGGCGCCTGCGTCCCGCTGGGACTCGGCGGCCCACTCGAGGGCCTCCGGCAGGGGCTCGGGGAGCGTGTACTTGGGCGCGCTGCTGCAGGCAGCGAGCACCGCCAGCGAGAGGGCGCCGACGGCGTAACGAAGGGAAGTCATGGACTGTGGGGCTCGAGATCCGGTGGCTGCAGTCTAACGGAGGAGCGTCGCGCATCGCTCCGGGTCAACGGCTCGCGCTTCCGGCTCACTACGAGCCCGCCGGCGAGGATTTCTCGAGGGGCGCGGCTCAGAGCCGCTTGCGCCGCATCACCGCGGCGGCGAGCACGAGCAGGAGGAGCGCCTGGGGCACGGGCAACACGAAGCTCATGCGCAGGAGCTCCTCGGGATAGCCAGCGTCCGAATAACCGTGCGCCATCCCCGCCATCTCCTCCATCGCCGAGCTGTCGATGAACGACGGGCTGTAGGTTGCGAAGATCCAGTGCCCGAGGTCACCGAGCGCGCGCTTGAAGAGGTCGAAGGCCAGGAACAGCGCGATCGCGCTTGCCACGGCCAGCGTCGCGCCGCGGGCGATCGAGGAGACGAACAGGCCGAACGCGTGGACCGCCCAGAGGGCCAGCACCGAGCTCGCCAGCGCCCGGACGAGCTCGCCGCGCAGCTCCTCCGGCTCCAGGATCGTGTAGCCGTCCTCGACCAAGGGCCCGAAATCGAACCAGACGCCCGCTGCGAGCCACGCCCCGAGCCCCGTCAGCGCGGCGACCGCGAGCACGAGCAGCGGACCGACCAGCGCGCGACCGAACACCAGCGAGGCCCGCGTGGAGGTGCGCGTCGAGGCGAGCCGCAGGATCCCGCGCTCGCGGTCGCCCGCCAGAGTTCGCGCACCGTGGATCAAGAGCAGCAGCGCGCCGAGCGCGAGGCCGACGCGCCACGCCTCGACCAGCGGCGCCCAGCCGAGGCCCTCGTCGAGACCGAGCAGCTCGCGTCCGCGGCGCGCGGCTTCGATCCGCTGCGCCGCGTCCAGGTAGCGCGCCACGGTGACGTGCAGCGCCGGCACGAGCACGAGGAACAGCGCCGCGAGGTGGGCGATGCGCGTGCGCAGCAGGCGGTAGAGCTCTGCGCGGAAGACTCGCCAGGTGCCGGTCACGCGACCTCCTGGGCTTCGCGCTCGTCGACGAGGCGTTCGAACACGGACTGCAGCGACTCGACGATCGGCTCGCTCGCGTGGACGCCGACGCCGGCATCGACGAGCGCGCGGTGCAGCGCTGGCAGATCGCTGTGGCCGCGGACCTCGAGGCGCGCGAGGCCGTCCTCGTCGTCGAGCGCTGTGCACTCGATGCCGCCCAGGTCACGCAGAACGGCCGTCGCGCGCGCCGCGTCGTCGACGGTCAGGCGCTGGCGCTGGGCGTCGCGCCCGAGCAGTTCGTCGAGCGTGCCCGACTTCGCGATCTCGCCGCCGACCAGGATCCCCGCGTGGGTCACGCAGGTCTGCATCTCGTGCAGGCGATGGCTCGAGAGGAGCAGCGTGACGCCTTCCCCCTGCAGCCGCTGGAACAGCCGCAGCATGCGGCGCACGCCGAGGGTGTCGAGGCCGGACAGCGGTTCATCGAGCACGAGCAGCTCGGGCTGACCGAGCAGCGCGCTGGCGATCGCCAGGCGCTTCTGCTGGCCGAGCGACATCGAGCGCGCGCGCTGGTTCGCGAGCTCGGCGAGCCCGACGGCCTCGAGCACGGTCGCGTGGTCATGCCCGCGTCGATGGCCGAGCAGCCGCTGGACGTAGTCGAGGTTCTGCGTCGCGGTCAGACCGGGCAGCGCGATGGCCGTGTCGAAGACGACGCCGAGACGCCCCTGCAGGCGATGGATGCGCTCCGACGGCTCACCGAGGAGCTTCGAGGTCCCCGCGGTCGGCCGCATCAACCCGAGGGCGCACGAGAGCGTCGTCGTCTTGCCCGAGCCGTTCGGCCCGAGCAAGCCGTAGATCGCGCCGCGCGGAACCTCGAGCGTGAGGCCCTCGACGACGGTCTTCGAACCGTAGCGCTTGGTGAGGCCGCGGACCTCGATCGCGAGAGCGTCGGTCATCGACGGCGCTACTCGCCGGAGTCCGGCGCGTCAGCCTTCTTCAGTTCGCGCTCGAGGCCGTCGAGGCTCGTCTCGAACATCGGTCCGATGAGCGAGTCGATGAACAGGCCGGCCAGCTTGCCGGGCCCGGACATCTCACCCTCCATCGTCCAGAGAACGTCGGTGTTGTCGCCAGAGGGCGTGAACCGGATCGAGCCGGTCGAGGTCTCGCCGTCGCCGCCCTGATAGAAGGTCAGCTCGTAGTCGAGGACCTCGTGCGGAACGCACTCGGTGAAGACGATCTTGCCCTCGCCCCAGGTCTCGCCCTGCCACTTCATCGTGTGTCCCGGCTGCGCGGCCTCGCCGGAGAAGTCCCAGGTGGCCGTCGGATCGCCGGCGCGGCTCCAGAAGGTCCACTCCGGCCAGTCGTGCAGGTTGCCCACGATGGCGTAGGCGGCTTCGGGCGAGCCGCTCACGGTCTTCTCGCGACTGACCGAGAACTCGGAGGGCAGCGTGATGATGGCGACCACGGCGGCGATGACGAGCACGACGACGAGGCCGAGACAGCCGATCAGGAACTTCTTCATGGAGCGGGCGGAGCAGGAACGGACGGAAGCAGAGAGCTCGACGGGATGGAGCCATCCCGGCGCGGGACGCGGGATTCTGGCGCATCCGCGCTGAGAATCGACGCCGGGGGCGATTTTCCTGGCCGGCGGCGCCCTGCGAGCGCGCACAGCCTCGCGCAGCAGCGCCGTCGCAGCAACCGGCGACGGAACGGTTACGCCTCTCGCGCTACGAGCTAGTGCCGACCACCCCGTACCCAGGACCCTCCATGCGCTCCCCGCTCGCCTTCGCCTTCGCCCTCTCCAGCCTCCTCGCCGCCTCCTGCAGCTCCGATCGCGGGTGGCAGCGCTACGACGTCGAGCCGATCGAGTCACTCGGTCCGCTCGAGTTCGACTACGCCGGCGAGATCTCGAGCACCGGCCTGCCGGAGCCCGCCGAGTTCCCCAGCAAGACGGACGATGTGGCTGGAGCGGACTCGATCGAGGTGCGCGTGAAGCTCTTGACGCTCGAGCGCGAGGCGGCCGTCGCCCTGCTCGGGCCTGAAGGCGCCGCGATGCAGGCGCGCCGCGTTCAGCGCTCCGCGGGCGAGGGCCTGCTCGGAACCCTCGAAACGATCCCGATCCTCGAGCAGCGCTACACGCACGAGCTGCGCCTCCCGCGCGGCGGCCGCGCGGAAGCGATGAGCTCGAACGTGGTCAGCTTCGTCGAGTCGTTCGAGCTACAGGTCATGGGCAACCACTCGATCGCCGACCCCCGCATCGGGACGGTGCGCGACGGGATGCTGCTGACCGTCACGACCGATGAGGGCGAGGTCGGTGCCCCCGGCGAGTACGAACTGGCGCTGCACCTCTGCGAGCTGCAGCGACCGATCGCCGAGACCGACAGCCGCCTCCCCGGGATCTCCACTTCGATCACCGTGCAGACACCCGTCTTCACGTCGCAGTCCCTGCACGTGCGCGCGTCGACCTCGACCAACGAGTCCTGCCTGCTTGGACCGATCCCGTCCCACGAGGACGGCCGGGTGCTGCTGGTGCTCGTCACGGCGGACGTCGTCCCCACCGAGCTCCCGGCCGCCCTGCCCGAAGGCGACTCAGCGAAGTAGCCGCGACTGAGCGTCGAAGCGCGCGCGCACGGCGAGCAGCACGACGCCCGTCGTGCCCGCCGCCGTCGCGCTCGCGATCAAGAACATCACCAGGATCTGGTAGCGCGCGGCGAGCCCGGGCTCGGTGCCACCGAGGATCTGGCCCGTCATCATCCCGGGGATCGTCACCATGCCGGCGACGCTCATCGCGTTGAGGATCGGGATCAGGCCGGCGCGCAGCGCCTTCGCCGCCGTGGGACGCGAGGCCTCCCACGTGCCGGCGCCCGCCGCGAGGCGCAGCTCGATCGCGTCGCGCTCCTCCTCGAACGACGTCAGACAGCGCTCGAGCCCGAGGCTGACGCCGGTCAGGCTGTTGCCGAGCACCATGCCGAGCAGCGGGATCAGGTAGCGCGGCGTCCACCAGGGCTCGACCTGCAGCACGAAGCCCGTGACGAACAGCAGCGAGACCGCCGCCGCGAGCAGGAGCGACAGGAACGCGTCGCGGCGCACCCCGGGATAGCCACGCCCGGCGCGCCGCACCGCTTCGACCGAGGCCAGGACGACCATGCCGAGGCCGATCGCGAGGACCAGCCAGAGCCGCTCGCCATCGAACACGTGAACGAGCACCAGGCCGAGCAGCGACAGCTGCAAGACCGTGCGCGCGCCGGCGACGAGCAGCTGACGCCCGAGCCCGAGCCGCAGCCAGACGGAGACGAGGCCGTTGGCGAGCAGCAGCGACGAGGCGAGCGCGAGCTCGGCCCAGGTGATCGCGACGGGTCCGTCAGTCGGCATCGCGCCCCTCCCCGATCCACAGCACCTCGCTGGCGACGCGCCCAGCCTGCTCGGACGAGTGTGTGACCCAGACGCAGGTTCGCTCGCGCAGCAGCGCTTCGACCGCGCGCGCCGCCGGCGGGTCGAGCGCGGCGGTCGGCTCGTCGAGCAGCAGCACGCGCGGACGGCGCGCGAGCACGACGGCGAGCAGCGCGCGCTGCGCCTCGCCGCCGGAGAGCTCGGACCACGGCCTGCGCCAGTGGTCCTCGTTCAGGCCGACCGCGCGGAGGAGCGCGATCGGGTCCTCGCCCTCGCCGCGCTCCGCTTGCACGGCGAGCTCGATGATCGCGGCGTGCAGGTCCGCCGGCGCGCCGTCGAGCCGTGGAACGCGCTGCGGCACGAAGGCGACCTCCGCGCGCCAGCGCCGCGCGCCCCAGCTCGCGGAGTCACGTCCCTCGAGGCGCAACGCGCCGTCCTCTTCGAGCTGCCCGGCGCGCGGCGCGTCGAGTCGCGCGAGGTGACGCAGGAGCTGGGACTTGCCCGCGCCCGAGGCGCCCCGCACAGCGATCGTCGCGCCGGGTTCGAGCACGAGGTCGAGCCCGCGATAGAGCTCGCGGCCCTCGAGCGACTTGCGCAGCCCCGTGGCTTCGAAGCGCGACGGGCCTGGCTCAGCTACGGGAGCTGCTTCACTCACCGCGCGTCACGCCGGCGCTCCGCCGGTCATCAACCAGCGCTCGCCCTCGCGCCGCGCGCGCGACTCCTCTTCGAGCTTCTGCAGGCCGGCCAGCAACGAGCGCCGAGCGTACGGCTGGACGATCTCCGGCGCGTCGTCGTAGACGAGCGCGAGGAGCTCGTCGAGCTCCGCCGGTCCGCGCGCGAGCACGCCGACGAGCTTCTCTTCGCGGTCGGTGCGACGCCGCAGGTGATAGCGCAGGACATCGGTGCCGACGCGCTGAGCGACACCGTGCGCCGGGATCAGCACGCGGATGCCGAGGTCGAGGATGCGCTGCAGCGAGGCGATGTAGGTCGCCATGTGCCCCTCGGGCGGATCGATCACGATCGTCGAGAGCGTCGAGACGAGGTCGCCGACGATCGCCGTGCGATAGCGGCTGTCGATGAACACGAGGTGACCGTGCGCGTGCCCCGGCGTCTCGTAGGCGGTCAGCGTCCAGCCCGTCGTCCCGTCGGGCGCCGTTCCGAGGTCGCGCGTCTCTCCGTCGCGGAGCGGCACCGTGCGCAGCCCGTCGAGGTCAACGCGCTCGAAGGTCTCGGGGTGCGCGTGCACCTCGATGTCGTAGCGCTCGGCGACGGCGCGCGTCGCGCCGACATGATCGTGGTGGTGGTGCGTCAAGAGCACGCCGCGCAGCTGGCGCCCCGCGTCGCGCCAGCGGTCGAGCGTCTCGAACAGCCGCTCTTGCTCCGATCGTTCGTAGGTCGCCGGATCCACGATCCACACGTGCTCCTCGCCGATCATGACGCAGTTCGTCGTCGTCGCGGGCGGCAGGGTCGGCGTGCGTAGCGGCGCGATCATCGTGCCCGGCGCGAAGCAGGCGCGGTGCAGCTCGCCGTTCGCCAGCCGCTCGCCCATCGCGCGCGCGTTCTCGAAGAAGCCGTCGAGGTCGACGCCGTCCATCAGGCCGAGCAGGTAGAGGACGGGCGGCGCGACGGCGTACTCCCCCGCGTTCCAGGCGGCGAGCAGCGCGGCCGGATCGAAGAAGCGCCCCTGCACCAGCTCACCGAGCCAGACGTCGGGCTCCTGACCGTCGGGGAGCTCGATGTGCAGGAACGGCGTCTCGTGGCGCACCGGCGCGAAGGGCGGCGTGGTGATCGTCGCTACGTGGCGCAGCTCTGCACGCGCGGCGTCTGCGGCGGGCACGAACTCGGCCCAGTCGGCCGCGTCGGTCGCGAGCTCCAGCAGCGAGCGGCGCAGACCGTCGCGGCGCGCGGCGGGGATCGCCGCCTCCAGCGCGCCCGGCAAGAGCCCCGTCTCCTCGAACAGCTCGCGCAGCGCGCAGCGCTCGAGCGCGGCCCCGTCGCCCTCCTCGCCTGGCAGCCGATCGACCTCGTCGACGACGCCGCCCGGAAAGGCCCAGTAGCCACCGAAGAAGCGTAGCTCCGGCGCGCGCTCGACGAGGAAGACCTCCAGGCGTTCGCCGCGGCGGCGAGTCAGGACGAGGGCGGCGGAGCGGCGCATGGGCTAGGGCGAGCGAGTGTGCGTTGCGAAGGGGCGAAGGCGCACAGGGTAGCGAGTCGCGGCGAGCTCGCGCGCCGCGGTACGTCAGCTTCCATCCGTTCCTAAATCGCAAGGCAGACAGGTCTCGGCCCCGCTCCCAGCGCCACGGGACTCGCCGTGGGCGGGAACCGTGGCGGTCTGGAGCGAGCTGTGCGATCTTTGATCGCGTATCCGCGGAGCGTGCGTTCGGTACGCCAGTTGCGGCCGCGCCCCCCTGGTCGCCCCAGCAACCGAGCCCCTCCTTCGCTCGGGGATCCCCTTGCATCGCCCGTGGCCCTGCGCAGCGCCTCG
>CAYGST010000016.1:0-20809 GCA_964352415.1 uncultured Planctomycetaceae bacterium
TCCTTCCACTGCTCCCAGACCTCGCCGCTGCCGCTCTCGATGGCCTGCAGGCCCTCGGAGACCTCCTTGTTGCGGCAGCGGCGAGGTCTGGGAGCAGTGGAAGGAGACGCGCGACTGGTCGCTGGACGAGTTTCGGCGCATCTACGCCTGGATCGACTCGCGCTTCGACCACGACTTCTTCGAGTCCGAGCTCGGCGAGGAGTCCAAGGCGCTGGTCCGCGAGCACATGGCGAGCGGTGTGTTCATCGAGTCCGAGGGCGCGGTCGGCGCGGACCTCTCCGACTTCGGCCTCGGCTTCTGCGTGCTCATCAAGACCGACGGCACGGCGCTCTACGCGACGCGCGACCTGGCCCTGGCGCGCCGCAAGTTCGACGAGTTCGGCGTCGATCGCTCGCTGTACGTCGTCGACGACGCGCAGACGCTGCACTTCCAGCAGGTGTTCAAATGCCTCGAGCTGATGGGCTACGAGCAGGCCTCGAAGTGCCAGCACCTCGGCTACGCGCAGGTCGTCCTGCCCGACGGCAAGATGAGCAGCCGCAAGGGCAACGTGATTCTCTTCTCGCAGCTCGAAGAACGGCTGCTGTCGAAGATCAACGAGGAGTTCCTCGACAAGTACGTCGGGGACTGGCCTCAGGAGGAGATCGCCGAGGCCGCGCACCGCATCGCGCTCGCCACGATGCGCTACGGCATGCTGAACCAGGTCAACTCCTCGAAGATCGTCTTCGACCTCGATGAATGGACGGCGCGCAGCGGCAACACGGGGCCGTACCTGATGTACGCCTACGCGCGCACGCGCTCCATCCTGCGCCAGGTCGGCGAGGTGGAGCTGGGCGTCGTCGACTGGTCCCTGCTCGACCACGAGCTCGAGAGCGAGCTGATCGGCTACCTGGCCGACTACCCGCGGAACGTCGAGCGCGCGGCGGAGCAGCTCACGCCGCAGATCGTCTGCAGCTACGCCTACGAGCTCTCGAAGAAGTTCAGCCGCTGGTACAAGGAGTGCTCGGTGCTGCACGCGGAGTCGGACGCCCTGCGCGCGACGCGGCTGCAGCTCGTGGACGCGACCGGACGCGTCGTGCAGCACGCGCTGGGACTGCTCGGGATTCCGACGATCGAACGGATGTAGTGCTCGGCGAGGAGCCCCCTCGAACGCGGCGAGCCCCGCGATCCGTGGTGGATCGCGGGGCTCGCGTGTGTTCCAGCCAGGCGGGCGGCCTACTTGTGCTCGTCGCCGTGGTGCTCGTGGATGTGCTTCAGGTCGTCGGCGCTGAAGTAGGTGTCGGCGAAGGCCATCATCGAGTTGCGCAGCGCGGCGACGTGCGCGGGGTCGGTGGTCTGCTTGCACTTCATCGCGTGCACCGTGATCTGGTGCATCGTCTCGAGCTGCGTCATGTACTTGGCGCGACCGGCGTCGTCCTTGGGGAACTTGACGCGCTGCGCGAGCCAGTAGGACGAGACCTGGTCCTGGATCTTCTGCGCGTGGTCGTCCTTGGTCATCGTCCAGCGCACGACCTGGTTCAGGTTCGGGCTGTCCTCGGCCTGGAAGGCCTGCAGCTGGCCCATGCCCTTCTCGATCGTCATGGCGTCCTCCTTCATGAGGTCGACGCGCAGGAGATCGCCGTAGATCCCGCAAGGGACCTGGCAGTGCACGGGCGCGGCGCTCGCCGCTGTCGGCGCGGGCGCGGGCGCGGGCGCGACGGGCTGGGAGACGAACGGGAGGGCGAGGGCCGGGGCGGCGAGGCCGAGCAGGAGGGCTTTCATGGCGATCGAAGTCGGGGTTGGGAGCCAGCGGAGACCACGATCTTGCCCTGCGGGAGGCGCCGCGCCCAGGGGGGGCCCCGAATCGCCGCGCTTCAACGCGATCGCACGCGGACCTCACGAAACGCAGACACGGACGGGGGAGAAGGTCCCAGCGCATGAGGCGCTCCCCATGAACCGACTTCCCTGTCTGTGTGTCTGTGGCCTGGTTGCTCTCTTGCTCCTGGAGAGCGGCCGCGGCCCCTCCGCTGTGATGGACGCGGGCCTGACGGGGAGCGGCGCGACGCGCTCCGCTCCGGTCGCGGAGCCGGTGCAGCTCGAACGGGAGGCACCCATGCCGTCGCTCGCTCCGGCGACGCTCTCCTACGAGCTTGCTGGCGAGCGCGAGGGGCGCCTGCGAGTGACGCGCACCGACGCGACGGTCCGCTACGAGCACGCGTTCGGCCTGGCGTTCGAACATCGAGTCGGCGGCGAGCGCCCCTGTCGGGCGCCGGAGCTCGAGCTCTGGTGGTCCGCCGAGCTCGGCGCGCCGCTGCGCGTCGAACGCCGGGGCCTATCGTGCACCCGATCGATGCAGCTGGTCGCCCTCGACGACGCGCCGCCGGGGAGCTTGCTGCGGGCGTGGAGCACCGTGGACGGCGACGCCGTCGCGGGACTGTAGGCCCTGGGACGCGGGCCAACCGACTCCCGGCGGCGTCGGGCCCGGCGCCGGGCGCGGGCGACCGGTGGCTGGCCTCGCTCGGCTGCGCATGGGTCCCTCCAGGCTCGACGACCTGACGCCCGTGAATTCACGCCCGCTGGGCCGCGGGGCGCCCATGACGGGACTCCCGCACGCTATCCTCACGCAGATCTCATGGGATCGCGGGGATTGCCCGAAACACTCCTCGGGATCCCATCCGACCCCGGAATCGCAACGCTTGAGCCCGATCTACGCAGCCCTCGTTCGGCACGCCGACTACCACCAGCCCTCGGAGGTCCCGAGCGCGCTGCTTCCGCACCCCCTCACGCAGGAGGGGGAGGCGCAGGCGCTGCGTCTCGGGGACGAGCTCGCCGACTTGTGCGAGGCCAACGGCTGGCTTCTGGAGCCCACGCTGCACGCGTCCTCGCTGCTGCGCGCCTGGCAGACCGCCGAGCTCGCGGCCGGGCGGCTCGCCGAGCGCCTCGGGGGTCCAGTGGAGGTCGTGACCTCGAGCGCCCTGCACGAGCGCTCCGTGGGGAGCGCGGCCAACCTGACCGTGAGCGAGATCGAGGCGGCGGTGCACGCCGACCCGCGCTACACCGATCTGGCCGAGGGCTGGAAATCCAAGGCGCACACGCGCCTCCCGTTCCCGGGCGCGGAGTCGCTCGCCGATGCCGGCGAACGCGTCGCCCGCTACGTCGGCGAGGTCCTGGCGTCCATCGAGAGCGCTGACGCGTCGAAGCTCGTGGTCTTCATCGGTCACGGCGCCTCGCTGCGCCACGCCGGCGTCGATTTGGGATTGTTCGAGAGCTACGACGAAGCGCGCAGCGTGTCGATGTACCACGCGCGCCCCGTCGTCTACGCCACGGCCGAGAGCGGCGGTTGGCAGCACGAAGTTGGCGCGTGGAAACCTCGCAAGCAAGAGAGCCGCATCGACTGATGAACGTCTACGCCCCGACGGACACGACCCCGACAGGTCGCTACTCGCAGCTCCCCGACGACCCGCGCTTCCCGCGCTACCAGGGCGTCGAGTGGGTGCAGGCGCAGCTGCCCGTCCGCTTCGAGCCCTGGCCGCTGCGCTCCAAGCCGCTGGCCATCGATCCGGGGTTCCATCTCGACGAGGTCACGCCCGCGCAGCTCTCGAGCTACTGCGAGGAGCGGCCGTGGATCTGGCCGAGTCGTCCGGTCTACGTGCTCACGGACGTGCACGCGGACGCCGACGCCTTCGTGGACTCCCTGGTGGCCTCGGGCGCGGTCGCGCGCACCGGCGCCGGCCCCGACGACTTCGAGCTGACCGAGGCCGCGGAGGGTGTCCTGTTCGTGATCGCAGGCGATTGCCTCGACAAGGGTCCGCACAACCTGCGCTTGCTGCAGAGCCTGAAGCGCTTCCTGGACCTCGGCCCCGAGGTCCAGCTGCTGGTCGGCAACCACGACCTGCGCGCGAAGGTCGGCTTCCTGGCCGCCGGTCGGGACGAGCCCCACCTCGCGCACCTGTTCATCCGCATGGGGCAAAAGGTCGTGCCGCTGCTGCAGCAGATCAAGGAGGCCTACGGCTCCGAGCTGCGCGCCGGCGCGTCCGAGGCCGCGGCCCACGACAAGTACTTCCCCGACGAGAGCTGGTTCGACACCTACCGCGGCGTTGCGAAGGGCGTGGTGCCCGCGCCGAAGATCGAGCAGGAGCTGGTGCGCATCCGCCAGAAGTACAAGCTCTTCGAGACGGCCTGCGAGCAGGCGGATATCTCGATGCGGGAGCTCGACTCGATCGTGCAGCGCTTCCAGGAGCAGTTCATCGAGCCGGGAGGCGAGCACACCTGGTTCTTCGATTCGATGAAGGTCGCGCACCGCGAAGGCTCGCTGTTCTTCGTGCATGCAGGCCTCGGCGATGGCGCCGTCGATCTGCTGGTCGAGGGCGGCGTGGATGGCCTGAACGCGACGTACGACAAGATGGTCCAGGATGCTGACCTCTTCGAGCTCTACCACGGCCCGATCGGAAACTGCTTCCGAACCAAGTATCGCGACACGGATCACCCGCTGACCGAGGACGGCGTGCGGCGCTTGCGCGGCCTCGGGATCCACGCGATCGTGCACGGTCACCGCACCCTGACCGCGGGCCAGCGGCTCATGTTCAGGCAGGGCGTGCTCAACTTCGAGTGCGACTGCGGCATCGATCGCCTGACGCGCCAGGTCGTGGGGCTCAATGGGCGCGGCGCCGCGGTTACCCTCTTCCACCCCGACGCCTCCGTCGTCGGGATCAGCTCGGATCGTCCGGGGGCCAAGCTGCTCGACATGAAGGAGTACTGCGACATGATCGCCGTGCTCGACACCAGTGCCCCGGACTTCGAATAGGAGCCTCTGACATGAACGACAACAGCGAACAGACAACCTCCCAGGATGGCGCGATCGAGATCACCGAGTCGCACGAGGACGATGTGACGAACGAGGGGGCCGAGGCGCGACGCAAGGAAGGCAAGCTCACGTACGAGAGCGAGCTCTCCACCGATGAAGCGCTGAACTACCTCGTCTCCCTGATCCGCGGGATCAAGGGCGGGCGAGTCACGCTGCGCCAAGGCGATGAGACGCTCGAGCTCGAGCCCTCCGGGACCATGGCGCTCAAGGTCAAGGCGGCCGCCAAGGGCAAGAAGGAGAAGCTCTCTTTCGAGCTCGCCTGGCGACTGCAATCCGAGAGCGACCTCGAGATCGAGTAGGTCGCAAGGAAACGCATGGCGAAGAAGAAAGAGTTCGAACACGAGTCCTACCAGGACAGCGAGTCGGTCTGCGACTTCCTCGAGACGATCATCGCGGGGATTCGCAAGGGTCAGCTGAACGTCGCCGATGGGAACGTGGATCTGGAGCTGCGGCCGAACGGCCTGATGCGGTTCGAGGTACGCGCGACCGAACGCTCCGAACGTTCCCGCCTCAGCCTTCGGCTGTCGTGGAAGCCAGGAAGTGACAAGGAGCCCGATCAGGACGACCCGCTGCGCATCACCGCGCCGGGGAGCTGACGGGACGAGCGCCCCCCCATGTTCGTTCCCGACCGCATCGCCGAGAACCTCCGGTTCTTGATCCGGGCCGTGCAGACCCAGGTCTCGCGCGCGAGGCAGTACGTCGTCAACGGGTCCTTGGAGGTCGAGGGCTCGATGCGGTCGCGAGACGACTACATCAACAACCTGCGGACGTTCGTGCAGAGCGCAGCGTTCGAGGAGGCCGCGGCGGCCGAGGACCTCGCGTTCCCGACCGCTGCGAGCACCATCGCGACGAACCTCGAGCGCATCGCCGACTTCTGCCTCGACGTCGTCGACCAGCTGCGTCACATCGACGGGGAGGCTGGCGCGCAGTACCTCGAGTTCGTGCCGTGCTTCAACGTCGTCGAAAAGGCCCTCGGGAACGTCGAGACGGCCATCGAGGAGCTGGACGTACACCAGGCCCTGAAGGTCTGCCGGGCCGAGCCGCGTCTCGACGACATCTACTCGGAGGCCTTCCGCGGTCACCTTGAGGCGATGGAGGCAGGCGGCGACGTTCATCGCAATGTGACGCTGCTGTTCGTGACGCACTACTTCGAGCGGATGGGGGACTCGCTCCTCAATATCGGTGAGGCGATCATCAGTGCGTCGCTCGGCGAGAAGATCAAGATTGGCCAGCTCTGGGCGCTGCAGGGCTCGCTCAGCGATATGGACCCGGACCAGACGGTCAACGACGTCGAGCTGCGCGTGCCGGGTGAATCGCGTTCGGGCTGCCGGATCGCGATGGTCTCGGACGCCGACCAGAGCGAAGCGACGCGCGTGTTCAAGGAAGGCGACCACAAGAAGCTGATCGAGGAGCGCGACGCGATCGCTGTCTGGCAGGAGCAGGTCCCCGGGATCGCGCCGAAGGTTCACTCCTTCCTCGAGAACGGCAACCACGCTGCGATGCTGATGGAGTACTTGCCCGGCCGAACGCTCGAGCAGGTGGTGCTCGAGGGCGACCGACGCGAGCTGCGCGAGGCCGTGGATCGCATGACCACGACGATGGGAGAGGTCTGGGACACGACCTGGTCCCCCGCGCCGGTCGTCACGAGCTTCGTCCAGCAGCTGCGCAAGCGCTTGCCCGAGGTCTTCACCGTTCACTCGAGCTTTCGTCGAGGCGGCGTTCAGATCGGTGGGATCCACACGGGCGGGCTGGAGTCCGAGCTGGATCGCCTCGCGGAGCTCGAAGCGGGGCGCAATCCGCAGTTCTCCGTCCTCATCCACGGGGACTTCAACACCGACAACATCATCCTCCCCTTCCGAGGCAGCAGCGAACAGGTGCGCCTGATCGACCTGCACCGCTCGTGCATGGGGGACTACCTGCAGGACATCTCCGTGTTCCTGGTGTCCAACTACCGCCTGCAGATCTTCGAGTCGCCGATCCGCAGCCGCATCAACGACGTGATGCAGTGGGTTCTCGACTTCGCGCGTGCCCGCGCGGAGCAGTGGGGGGATCGCAACGTCGAGATTCGTCTCGCGATCGGGATGGTTCGCTCCCTCATCACATCGACACGCTTCATTCTCGACGAGGGCTTCGCAAAAGAGCTGTACCTTCGTGCGACGTACTTGATCGAGCGCCTGCTCCAGTGCTCGGAGCCCGAGAGTTTCCAGCTGCCCCAAGAAGTCTTCCGTGACTGATCTCAGACCCCGAGAGGGGCGTGACCTGCGAATTGGCGTCATCGGACTCCCTGGCAAGTGGTCGACCGATCATCTGGCAGGGGTTGTGGCGGACCGCGTCGGCTCCTGTACGACCATCGACCTCGGTGGCGTCGCGCTCGACCTCGCGGCGGGAACGTGCCTGTACGGCGACGATGACCTCTGCGGCTACGACGCGCTGCTCGTCAAGAAACTCGACGAGAGCTACAGCCCGCAGAACCTCGACCGGATCGAGATCCTGCACTACCTGCAGGCGCGCGGCGTGCGCATGTTCTCACGCCCCGAGCGCATCGGGCGGCTGATCAACCGGTTGTCGTGCACCGTGGCGATGGGCGCCGCGGGGATCCCGATGCCGGAGACGTTCGTGACCGAGGACCCCGAGAGGGCCACGCGGGCGATCCTGAACTACGGCGGCGCCGTGTTGAAGCCGCTCTTCTCCACCAAGGCGCGTGGCATGCGGCTCGTTGAGGATACGGACGCCGGAGCGGTGCGCGCCGTCGTGGATGAGTTCCAGGCCGAAGGCAACCGCACCGTCTACATCCAGAAGCGGCTGCCCATGCCGGATCGTGACCTCGGCGTTGTCTTCATCGGGGACCGCTACCTGACGACCTACGCGCGCGTGAAGGGCGCGGGGGCGTGGAACACGACGACCCAGGCCGGCGGCAGCTACGCTTGCGAGGCCATCGACCAGGCCACTCTCGACATCGCGCGCAAGGCGCGCGACCTCTTCGAGCTCGACTTCACCGTCGTCGACCTCGTTCTGTCGGAGGTCGGCACGTTCGTCTTCGAGGTCTCCGCCTTCGGAGGCTTCCGCGGGATTCACGAGGGGTGCGGCGTGGACGCCGCGGGTGAGTACGTTGACCACGTGCTCGGGCAGCTGGAGCTGCAGGGAGCTGGAAGCCGATGAGCGCGACCTTCGACGTCACCTCGCTGCAGGAGACCTACGGGGCAGCGGACTCGCTGAACGAGTCCTGCGCCCTGGACATCGCCGGCTGTCGCGTCCTCGTGCGGAGCAACAGCGCCGCAGCGATCGCAGCGCTCGCGGACTACTTCCGGGCCTACCGGGTCAATGGCGTCGACGCGCCGCACTTCGTCTGCGCGATGGTCCAGCGCAATCCCCTCCAGCTCGACTCCGAGTGGGCCGACTGGCCGCGCGAGGCGGGCAAGAGCGGGCTCAAGGAGCGCATCGCGGACGTCGATGACGGCCGACTGATCTGGAAGGTCCGTACCGGGATGATGTTCCTCTTGCGGCCCGCGCTGGCCATGGCCGTCGGGCCTTGCGACGACAACCTGAACCAGGTCATCAACCTGGTGAACAACCAGTACATCTCCTGGGTCATGTCCCGCGACTGGCAGCTGTGTCACGCCGCGGGAATCGGCCTGGCCGGCGCCGGACTCGGGCTCGCTGGCACATCGGGCGCCGGCAAGTCGACGCTCGCGCTGCGCCTGCTCGAGCGCGGCGCGGACTTCGTCAGCAACGACCGCCTGCTGGTCAGCGGCTCAGGGCTGGACGTGCGCATGCGTGGGATCCCGAAGCAGCCGCGCGTGAACCCGGGGACCCTGCTCAGCCTCCCGAGTCTGGACGGCATCCTCGACGCATCCCGGGCGGCCGAGCTGCGCGCGCTACCGCAGGAGGAGCTGTGGGACCTCGAGGAGAAGTACGACGTGGACGTGGAGCGCGTCTACGGCGACGGGCGCCAGGCCGCCGAACTGCCGCTGCGGGCCTTCTGCGTGCTCAACTGGAGCTTCCGCAACGACGCGTCCTGCGAGATCGCCCGGACGACGCTCACGGAGCGTCCCGAGCTGCTCGAGCCGATCATGAAGCACCCCGGGCCGTTCTTCCACACGGGCGAGCGCTACGACACGCGCGGCTCCGCCTGCGCGCTCGAGCCCGCACCGTACCTCGAGGTCCTGGGTTCCGTGCCGCTGCTCGCGATATCCGGTGGCGTCGATTTTCCGCGGGCGCTCGAGGCCTGCCTCGAGATCCTCGACTGATGGACTCGCACAAGGTCCAGGTCTCGCTGCGCCGCAGCGTGCGCGTCCCGGACGCCGTACGCATCGAGCGCTGCGCGCGCCTGCCCGAGTTCGGGCCGCGAATCTTCTTCTTCAGCGGGGGCTCGGCGCTGCGCGAGACGAGCCGCGTGCTGAAGCACTACACGCACAACTCGATCCACCTGATCACGCCGTTCGACTCCGGCGGCAGCTCGGCGGTCCTGCGTGAGGCGTTCGACATCCTCGGAGTCGGTGACCTCCGCAACCGGCTGATGGCGCTGGCCGAAGAGAGCGAGCTCGGGAGCCCGGAGGTGGCCGCGCTGTTCTCGTACCGTCTCGAAACCAACGCGGAACCCGAGGCCCTGCGGCTGGAGCTGGAGTCCCTCGTCAGCGGGGAGCACGAGCTCGTCAAGGCCGTGCCCGGCTCGCTGCGACAGATCGTGCGCACGCACCTGCGCAAGTTCGACCAGAAGCGCCCCGCCGACTTCGACCTCTCGGGCGCGAGCATCGGGAACCTGATCCTGGCCGGCGGCTATCTCGTGAACCAGCGCGACCTGGAGTCGGTGCTGTACCTGTTCTCCAAGCTCGTCAGCGTGCGAGGGACGGTTCGGCCTTCGGCCATGGACCACGTTCACCTCGCTGCGCGTCACGCCTCTGGTGACATCACGGTCGGGCAGCACAGGATCGGCAAGGCGGAGGCGGCGAAGCGCGGCCAGATCCTCGACCTCGAGCTCGTGCGCAGCCTGGAGGGCGGCGAGCCGATCCAGATCGATGCCGACCCGGTCAGCCTCGAGCTCGTCGGGGACGCGGATCTGATCTGCTATGCGATGGGTTCGTTCTTCGGGAGCATCCTGGCGAACCTGCTGCCGCGCGGCATCGGACGGGCGCTCGCGGCGCGCGAGTGTCCGAAGCTCTACATCCCGAACACCGGCGCCGACCCCGAGATGCAGGGCTACACGCTCTCGACGGCGATCGACCGCATGATCGAGTTCGTGCGCCGCGACGCGGGGGCCGAGGTGCCCGTGGAGCGCATCCTGGACTACGTGCTGATCGACAGCGCGGGCGGGGCCTACGACTTCGAGCTCGATATCGAGCGAGTCAGGGCGCGCGGCATCGGCGTGATCGACCTCCCGTTGACGGTCGAGGGCGAGGAGGCCATCGATCCGCAGCGGCTGGTCGAGGTGCTGCTCTCGCTGGCGTAGGGATGGCGGCGCTGCGGAGCGCGCGGGCGCGCAAGTCGCTGTGATCGGACGCGCGCTCTTCGCGGGCGGAACGGCTACGCTCTCGCCCATGGACCTCGACTTCGTACGCGCGCAGTTCCCCGCTCTCCAGACTCCCTGGGCGCTCTTCGACAACGCGGGCGGCAGCCTGCCCGCGCGCCAGGTGATCGAGCGCATCACCGAGCACCTCTCGACGCTCCCGGTGCAGCTGGGCGCCAGCTACGACCTCTCGGTGCGAGCGACCGAGAAGGTGGAAGCGGGCCGGGCGGCCGCCGCGCGCCTCGTGGGGGCCAGCCCCGAGGAGGTGGTGCTCGGCCCGTCCTCGACGTCGGTGCTCGATCGGCTCGCGCGCGCGCTGCGTCCGACCTGGCGCGAGGGCGACGAGGTGATCGTCACGGACCTCGACCACGAGGCCAACGTCGGCGGCTGGCGGCGGCTCGAGAAGTCGGGGATTCGCGTACGCGAGTGGCCGTTCGATCTGGAGACGCAGACGCTGCGCCTGGAGGACCTCGAGCCGCTGCTGAACGAGCGCACGCGCCTGGTCGCGTTCACGCACTGCTCCAACGTCGTCGGGAACGTGCACGACGTCGCCGCGATCGCAGCGCGCATTCGGGAAGCCGGCGCGCTCTCCTGCGTCGATGGCGTCGCCTACGCACCGCACAGGCGCGTCGACGTGCGCGCGCTCGGCGTCGACTTCTACGCGCTCAGCCTCTACAAGGTCTACGGTCCGCACCTCGGTGTGCTCTACGGTCGCAAGGAGTGCTTGCTCGAGGGGCGCAGCCTGAACCACTACTTCTACTCGGAGGATCAGATCCCCGAGAAGTACGAGCCCGGTGGGATCTGCTACGAGCTGGTGGCCGGCATACCGGGCATCCTCGACTACCTCGACGCCCTGGACGGGCGGCTGTTCGAGGAAGCGGCGGAGCCCGAGGCGCGCCTGGACCGGACCTTCGCCGCGATCGCGCGTCACGAGATGGACCTCGCCCGCCCGCTGCTCGGCTTCCTCGCGGAGCACCCGCGCGTGACGCTGTACGGCTCAGCGAATGCGGAGGCCGCCACGCGCGTCCCGACGGTCGCCTTCAGCGTCGAGGGCCGGCGCTCGCGCGAGATCCCGGAGCTCCTCGACGGTCAGCTGATGGCGGCTCGCTGGGGCCACTTCTACGCGAAGCGCGCCACCGATCGCCTGGGGCTGGAAGAGTGGGACGGTGTCGTGCGCGTCAGCCTGGTGCACTACAACTCGGCGGGGGAGGTTCTGCGCCTCGTCGAGTCGCTGGACGCCATCCTGTGAGCTTCAGCCCTCGAGCTTCAGCTTGACCTCTTTCTCCGGGGTGCGACCCGAGACGCGCGCGCGCTCCTCGAACACCTTCCCGTCGAGCGTCGTCGCGCGGACGGTGTAGCGGCCAGGGGGCAGCGGACCGAGGCGCTGGGAGAGCGGCGAGGCGCCGGAGTTGAAGATGGCGCGCAGCTGCGCGCCCGTCATCAAGCCGCCGACCTCTTTCCCGTCCTTGTCGAGGATCTGAATGCGCGCGCGGCGCGCGCTGCCGTCCTCGTCCTCGAGCGTGACGACCAGCGTCGTGCCGATCTCGACGCTCAGGTTCGCCTTGGACTCCTCGTCGGCGCGCACGTCGACCTCGACGGCGTCGTTCGCGGCGGAGTCCTCCGAGCGCGCGCTGATCGCGTAGCTGCCGGGTGCGAGGCCGGTCTTCTCGTACTCGCCGGCGGCGTTGGTCGTCGTGGAGGAGACCATCGACACCATGCGGCCAGCGGCGTCGCGGAAGAACACCGAGGCGCCCGCGACCGGGCGTCCCTCCTGGTCGCGGACCAGGCCGGTGACGCGGCCCGGCAGCGCCAGCTTGAAGTCGACGCGGTCCTTCAGCTGGTCCTCACCGAGCGCGATGCCGCTCTGGATGGTGCTCGCGTAGCGGTCCTCCGCGCTGCCGTTCCAGCTGGAGACGTTCGCGCGAACCGTGTAGACCCCGGCCTCGAGACCCTCGAAGCGGTAGCGGCCCGACTCGTCGCTGCGCGCCTGGTCGCCGCCCCAGCGCATGCGGCCCATGCCATCTTCGCGCTGGATCGAGAGTCGGATGCCGCTCACCGGCTTGCCATCGGGGCTGCGCACGGTGCCGAGCAGCGCGCCGCTCGGCACGTGCAGGTCCACCCGCAGCTCGTCCTGGCGCGGCACCTCGACGAGGCGTTCCACGCCGAGGTTGCCCTCGCGCGCCGAGATGACGTGGGGTCCGGGACGGTCGAGGACGATCTCGAAGGCGCCGTTCTCGTCGGCGGTGCTCGTTTTCATGCCCTCGAAGACCGCGGAGCCTTCGGAGACCGCGTAGACCTGAGCGCCCGCGAAGGGCTCGTCGCCGCGCGTCACCACGCCGGTGATGCGAACGGGCATCTTCGGCTCGCCGCCGAGGAAGATCTCGACGTAGTCGCGGTCGTCGACGGTCACCGACTCGGTGAGGAGCTCGCCCATGACTTCCACGAAGGCGGACTGGCCGCGCTTGCCGCGCATGCGTTCGCCCATCTCGGCCATCGACGGTGACGCGCTCACCGACCAGGTTCCCGGGGTGACGTGTTCGAAGCGGAAGCGGCCCGCTGCGTCGGTCGTGACCTCGTCGCGGTTGCCGAAGCCCATCGCGTTCGAGCCCCAGGAGACGCGGCGCCCCGCCATCGGGTCGCCTTCGGGCGTCAGCACCGTGCCTTCGATGATGGCGCCCACGCGCAGCGCGAGGTCGAGGCCCTCGGTCTCCTGCCCGGGCGCCAGTTCGATGGCGAACTCTTCACTGTCGGCCCAGCCTTCGGCGGAGGCCGTCAGGGCGAGCGATCCGGGGCGCAGGTCTTCGAGCTCGAACAGCCCCTGCGCGTCGGCGATGGCGCTCGGGCCGCCCTGGCCGCCCCAGGGGTTGCCGCCGCCGCGTCCGTCATCGACCTTGACCTCGGCGCCGGCGACGACGCTGCCCGTGCCGTCGAGCACGCGGCCGCTGAGGCGACCGGTGCGCAGCAGCACGATGTCGAGTTGCTGCGCGCTCGGGAGCACGAGGGCCAGCTCCTCGTCCTGTACGTGGCCCTCGGCCGTGACGCGGACGCTCCACTCGCCCTCGCCAACGCGCGCGAAAGTGAAGGTCCCGTCCTCGCTCTCGAAGGTCTGCGTCTCCCGCGGTCCGCCGTCCGCCGTCGAGGAGGCGCGCACCACGAACGCTGTCACGGGCTCGCCGCGGTCGTCGCGTACGACGCCCGTGAACTGAATGGGCGGGGCCAGCGCGAGGACAGCGTCCAGGGTTCCGCTCTCGACCGGGGACAGCTCGGCGCGCCAGCGCGGGGCGCCTTCGTCCTCGGTCTCGGCGAAGCTAGCGCGCAGGGTGTAGTTGCCCTCGTCGAGTCCGCGCGCCACGAAGCGTCCCTCGTCGTCGGCGACGGCATTCGCCACGGTCTGCACTCGAGCGCCTCCGCCCCAGCCACCGAAGCCGCGGCTGCGCGACGCCTGGATGGCCACGTCGGCGCCGGCGGCGCCCTCGCCCGTGGGCAGCACGACGCGCCCGCCGAGGCTGGCGCCCTGTCGCAGCACCACGCGCAGCCCGCGCTCCGCGGCGCCGTCGGCGAGCTCGAGGTCGTCGATGGTCGTGTCGAGGAAGTTGTCGCGCTCCGCGCGCAGCTGCAGCTCGCCCGGCTCCAGTCCGGCGAGCTCGAAGCGGCCCGCCGCGTCCGATTCGGTCTGCGCGCCGCCGCCGCCCATCCACGGCATCGCGGAGACCGAGCGCACCGTGACGCCCTCCAGGGGTTCGCCGTCCTCGTCGACGACGAGGCCTTCGACGGTGGCCCCGGGGGTGACCTGGACGACCAGGCTCTGGGTCTCGCCGGGCTCGAGGCTGAGGCCCATCTGGCTCGCCGCGTGCGCACCCTCGAGGTTCGGCTGCAGGGTCCAGAAGAGGTCTGTGGGCAGCGCCTTGAAGTCGAGCGCGCCATCCGCCGGCTGCTCGAGCCGGGTGAAGCCGCCGCGACCGCCGCCCATGTTCGCGCCGAGCAGTCCGATGTCGCCCGCGGGCGTGACGCCAGCAGCGCCGGTCGCGTTGAGCGTCACGCGCAGCCGGCCACCGAGAGTGGCCTCGAGCTCGACCTGGTCCCCGTCGAGCGCGACGGTGCTCGGGACGAACAGGTACTCGCCGGCGAGGAAGACGACGACGTCCTCGGCGTCCTTCGGCACGGCCAGGAGCGCGCGACCGTCCGCGCCGACCGAGCCGCGGTAGCCGGCGCCCGGGTTCTCGTGGAGCCAGTTCCGCCAGCTGCTGCGTCCGAGGCTGTCGCGCTCCACCGCGACGGCCTGCAGCGACGCGTCCCGCGCAGCACCGGCCGGCAGCGTCACGAGGACCGTGACCTCGCGGGCGTTGGCGGCGTCGACATCGACCCGCGCCGAGGTGCGCCCGCCGCCGCCCTCGCTCGCCACCGCGGCGGGTGCGAGCTCGGTCGACGCGGCGGGTCCTCCCGGCTGGAGGGGCTCCTCGCCGAGAGCGAGGGGCAGCGTGTCGCCGCCCTCCATGGCGGGGTCGGAGCCGAGGAGGAACAGACCGCCGGCCGCCGCGAGGACGACGAGGACGAGGAGCAGCAGGCGTTGTGCGTTCATGGGCTTTGGCTGGGGTGCCGCGGCTCTTCGCCGCGCACTCCCCACCGGATGCTCCGATTCCTCGGGGCCTCCGGCAACCCTGGAGTGAGGTCCGTTTCGTACCGCGGGCGGGACCTGCGCGCCCGCAAGTCCCGCCCTTCGATCGGACGAGCCGGAGGGGAGCCCGGGATGGGGTGCTCCTCCGGCGCTGCCCGCGATTACTCCTCGAGCGCCTCCGCCAGGGCCAGGCCGTAGACCGCGGCGATGTGGGCGCGGTCGTTCTGGCCGCTCCAGGCGTCCTGCAGCGGCCAGCCGCCCTCGACGCGCTGGTTCGGGACCAGGGCCTCGAAGAGGCCCCGCTGCCAGCGCTTCCACAGCACGCCGCCGAGCGGCCGCAGAGCGCGCGTGCCCCAGAGCCAGTGGTAGGCGTCGTTGGTCCCCTTGACCGGGTCCCAGCGCGGCGCGACCCGCGCGACGACGGCGGCGGCGGCGACGATCCCATCGGCTTCGACCGGGTCGTCGCCGAGGTCGAGGCGCGCGACGATGGCGGACGCGGTGGGGTACTCCGAGTACTTCACCGGGAAGTCCTGCTTCTTGCCGATCAGCCGCGGCGGCGGACCGCCGAGCTTCATGTAGCCGACCCGACCGGTGGCGGGGCTCGTCACCTCGTCGAGGTACATGCGCCCGTCGTGCAGAGCGTTCGCGTCGATCTCGAACCCGGCGTCCTCGGCGCGGGCGAGGGCGGAGAGGCACAGCGAGGTGATGAAGCTGTCGGTGTCCCCGGTCGGCGGCGAATCGTAGCGCCACCCGCCGTAGGGGTTGCGCGACTGCATCAGGAACGAGACGGCGCGCTCCGCGACGACCCGCGCCCGTTCGTCGAGTCCGTCAGCGTGCGCGCCGAACCACAGGGACGTCGCCACGGCGTGGCTCGGCACGTAGCAGAAGCTGTCGCGCTTGCCGAACAAGCCCGTGTCCGGATCCTGCTCGCTGGCGATCCAGGCGAGCCCGCGGTCGGCGGCGGCGCGGTGCTCGGCGTGTGACGAGCGTCGCAGCAGCTCGACGCACATGGCCGTGACGCCGATGTCGCTGAACTCGCCCGCGAAGTGCCTCGTCGGGTTGCCGGTCTCCCAGCGGCCGTCGTCGCGTTGCAGGGTCAAGAGGTAGCCCCGCGCGCGCTCCACCGCCGCGTGGGCCTGCGGGTGGAGTCGCGGCTCTTGTTCGACCTCTTCCTCCTGTGGCTCTTCCTGAACTTCGTCCTGGGGCTCGATGTCGGGCTCAGCCGCTGCCCGTCCGAGCTCCGCAGGCACGGGGCCTCTTGGCTCGGAGGCGTACTCGGCTCGGTCCAGCTCGGAGACCAGGCCCAGCGGGCCGGTCGTAGCGGGACCGCGGGTCGTCAGCTGCGTGGAGGCGAAGCCGAGCCCCGCGGTCAGCGCCAGCGCGAGCGCCGCGGCGGGGGACATCCGCAGGTGGGTGGCGCGCTTCGTGTCGATCAGTCGCATGAGTCTCTTCTCCAGTCGGTTCCGGTTGGAATGGAGCGATTCGAGAGCCAGGCGCCGGGGTCCGGCCACGCGCGCAGCTTCGATCACGTCGAGCAAGGCCTCCGCGGCACGTCGCCGCGGGAGTTCGGGGAGGGTCGCGAGGGCGACCTCGTCGCAGGCGCACTCGCGCAGCTCGGCGCCCATGCGCTCCAGCCACCAGGCGAGCGGGTGGAGCCACAGCGCCGTCCGCAGCACGCGCACGAGCGAAGCCGTGAAGACGTCATGACGCGCGAGGTGCGCCAGCTCGTGGTGCAGCGTCCAGCCGAGGGCCGCGTCGTCGACGCGATCCGAGAAGCCGACGGGCAGCAAGACCGTTGGACGGAGCAGGCCCCAGGCCGCGGGCGAGGCGACCTCCCCGGACTCGAGCAGGCGCGGCGTCGCCGCGAACCCCGCTTCCGTCGCGGCGCGCCGCAGGAGGTGTCTCGCTCGCGGGTCGCGCAGCGGCCGCGCGTCGTCGACGAGTCGCCGCGTGCGCGCCTGCGCAGCAGCGAAGCGCGCGATGCCGAGCAGGACTCCGAGTGACCAGACCCAGAAGGCGAGCAGCGGCGCCCTCGCGAGCCACGGGGAGCCGGCGTTGCGCGCCACGCCGGCAGGGGCCGGCGCCAACGCGCTGCTGGGATGCGTGGCCGCCGCCGCATTCGCGGGCATCGCCCCGGTCGAGTCTCGTCTCTCCAGCGCGTTCGACCCGCGCTGCTTCACCGACGAAACACCCCCGTCGATCCCGGCGAGCACGGGTTCCGCTTCCGGCGCAGTGGCCTGCGACTCCGGACCGGACGCGACCGGCGCCGGAACGAGGCGCGCCCGGCCGAGGTCGACGGGGAGTGTGATGGGAAGAACGCCAGGCAGCGGCGCGATCAGCGGGATCCAAGGCAGCAGCAGCAGCGCGGCGCCGAGGTGGGCGGAGGCGCGGCGGCGCAGCAGTAGCCAGGCGCCGCCGACGACGAGGGCGACGAGCGTGCCCTGCAGCGCAGCGCGTAGCAGCCAGGGCAGCCAGACCTCGGCGGCCCAGGACTCGAGGGAAGGGAGGTCGATCACCGTTCGTCCTCCTCGGGCTTCGCCTGGATCAGGTTGCGCAGCTCGGCGAGGTCTGCGTCGGTCAGCTCGCTGGAGCGCACGAGGTAGGCGAGCAGAGACCCGGTGCGTTCGCCCCCCGCGCGTTCGAGCAGCTGATCGGCGGCGCGCCGCAGGGCCGCGAAGGGCGAGCGGCGGGCCGAGTACTGGAAGCTGTTCCCGACCTGGCGCGTCTTCAGGTGGCCCTTCTCGACGAGGCGCCGCAGCAGGGTCTTGACCGTGCTGGCGGACCACTCGGTCTCGTCCTCGAGGTGGCCCAGAACATCCCGTGCGGCGAGGGGTCCGTGGTCCCAGACGACCCGCAGCACCCGCCACTCGGCCGCGGTCGGATCGTCGGGATTCGGTGATTGGGGGGTCTTGGGGCGAGGCATGGCGTTTTTGAGCGTCGGAGGCTGGGTTTACAGCTGTAAACGGTCGACTAGTGGCGTCAACGGGGCCGGCAACCGCCGGTTCACACGTTCCTTGGAATTCTCGGGGGGCCGCGAGCCTCAGCGCGGGACGAGCCCAGGGACGCGGATTGCCCCTCGGCCTCGGCGGGCTGGCCGTGCAGGATGGGCGCCGATGCGTATCGGACTGGACACCTTCCCCGCGCTGACCCACGCGCCCGGTGTGGGGCGTTATGCGCGCGAGCTCGCGCGCGCGATCGCAGAGCTGCCGGACAGCGATGCGTCGCCGCGACCCGAGCTGCGGCGGCTCGAGGTGGGCCGCGCAGCGCCGGTCCTTCCCGCGAGCGCGCTCGGCGCAGCCGCGCAGTCGCGGCTCGTGCGGCTACCGATTCCAGCGCGGCTGGGTGGGGCCCTGGGGGCGCTCGGGCTCTCCGGCGAGCGGCTGCTCGGCGGCGTGGACGTGTTCCATCAGGTGCGCCTGAGCGGACCTTGCGTGCGCCGCGTTCCCCAGACCTTCGCGGTGTCGGAGTGGTGCACGCCCGGGGAGGAGGACGCGTTCGCCCGCGCTCTCGATCGCTTCGATGCGCTGTTCGTGTTCAGCGAGCACTACCGCGAGCGGCTGGTCGACGAGCTCGGTCGCGCGCGTGCCTCGATCCATCGCGTGCCGGTCGGCGCCGACCACTGGCGTCGCGACCTCGCGAGCGGTTCGCCGGGTCCTGACGCGAGTCGTCCACGGGTCCTGGTCCTCGGAGCGCCGCTGCCCGGACGTGAGCACGAGGCGATCCTGGAGGCCTGCGAACGGCTGGCGGCGGGCGGAGTGGAGATCGAGGTCGAGTTCGCGAGCACCCGCGTCGACGTGGATCATCCTCTGCGGGCGCGCGTCGACTCCTCGTCCCTCGGTGAGCGCGTCCGCTGGTGGGCGCCGCGCGAGGCGGAGCTGCCGGAGCTCGTGGCCGGCTCGCAGCTGCTCGTGCACCTCGCGCGCGACGAGGGCACCGCGGTGACGCCAGCGGAGGCGGTGGTCCTGGGCGCTCGCTGCCTGCTCAGCCCCTTGCCCGCGTTTCGCGAGGCGCTCGAAGGCGTCGCCACGTGGTACGCGCCGGAGGAGGATCTCGCCGCGGCGATCGAGACCGCGCTCGCCGCACCGGTGAACGACGCGGCGCGCACGGCGCTGCGCGAGAGCGCGACGTGGCGCGCGAATGCGGAAGCCAGCGTCGCAGTCTGGCGCCAGCTCGCTGGCCTGCGCTGATCCCTGACCTGGGCATCTTCCAGGCGGGCGCTGATCTCGCCGCAGGAGCATGTGTCAGGACGCGGTTCGAGGTCCGCGCGCGGCGGCGCGCGCGGGACGCAGGAGCCTGCGTTGCGGGTAGGCTGGTGACCCCGTGACCTCGACCCCGATCCCCGCCATGAACTCGACTCTCCTTGTGTTCGCCACCGCCCTCCTCGTTCCCGGACTCGCGAGCGCACAGGACTCGTACCGTGAGCCGCCGCAGGCGATCGTCGACCTCGTCGACGCGCAGTCCGCGCCGTCCGTGAGCTTCAGCCCCGATGGGACCTGGTTCCTGGAGACGACGACGCCGAACCTGCCCAGCATGGAGGTGGTCTCGCGGCGCATGCTGCGACTCGCTGGCATGCGGCTCGACCCGGCGGCGTTCGCTCGGTATCGCACCGGGTTCTCGACCGGCGTAGCGCTTCGACGCGTCGGAGCGCAGGAAGGCACGCCGATCCCGCTGCCCGAGGGAGCGCAACTCGCGGGAGCGAGCTGGTCACCGTCCTCGCGTCACATTGCGGTGACGCTGGCAGGGGACGCGGGGACCGCGCTCTGGATGGTCGACGTCGACGAACCGAGCTCGCCGCGGCTCCTGCATTCGCGACTGAACACCGTGCTGGGAGGACCGCGCTGGATGCCGGACGGGGAGACGGTGCTCGTCCATCTCGTGCCGAAGGATCACGGCCAGGAGCCCGTGGCTCCGAGCGTTCCCAGCGGCCCCAACGTGCAAGAGACCAGCGGCGACGCGTCGCCGCTGCGCACGTACCAGGACCTGCTCTCGAATCCCCACGACGAGGCGCTGTTCGAGTACTACGCGACCACGCAGCTCGCGCTGCTGCCGATCGACGGCCGCGCGCCCCGAACGATCGGCGCGGCCGGACTGTGGAGCGGGGCGTCGCCCTCGCCGTCGGGGGAGGCGCTGCTCGTCACTGAGATTCGCCGGCCGTACAGCTACCTGATGCCGGCGTCGAGCTTCCCCGAGCACGTCGACGTCTGGAACCTGCAGGGCGAGGTAGTGCAACACGTCGCGAACCTGCCGCTCGCCGAGAACATCCCGCTGGGCGGCGTCGCGACCGGGCCGCGCAGCTACCAGTGGGACCCGCGCCGAGCGGCGACGCTCCTGTGGACGGAAGCTCTGGACGGCGGCGACCCGAAGGCCGAGGTGGAGCACCGGGACCGCTGGATGACGCAGGCCGTACCGTTCGAGGGCGAAGCCGCCGAGTTCGTGCGCACCGAACACCGCGCCTGGGGTCTCACCTTCTTCGAGCACGAAAACCTTTTCGTCACGCGCGAGTACGACCGCAGCCGCCGCTGGGTCCGCAGTCTGCTGCACGTCGAAGGAGGGCGGGCCGGCGAGCCCCGGGTCCTCGAGGCGCGTACGACCCGCGACCGCTACAACGACCCGGGCAGCTTCGTGACGCGGGTCCAGGCGAACGGCGTTCGTCTGGCGCGGGTGGACGGGACGTTCGCCTACCTGACCGGCGAGGGCGCCTCGCCCGAGGGCGTCCTGCCGTTCCTGGATCGCTTCGACCTCGTGACGGGGGAGACCGAGCGTCTGTGGCGTTGTGAGCCGGGCAGCTACGAGTCCGTGGTGTTGCTCGATCCGCGCGGGAGCGGAAGCGCGCTGCCGTTCGTCACGCGCC
>CAYGST010000016.1:20819-23168 GCA_964352415.1 uncultured Planctomycetaceae bacterium
ACCGCGGCCACGTGCTGGGCAGGGACGTCGTCGCCCAGCTGACGTCCTACCCGGATCCGACGCCGGAGCTGCGGGGGATCAGCAAGCAGCTCCTGCGCTACGAGCGCCCGGATGGAGTCCCGCTCTCGGCGACGCTCTACCTGCCGGCCGGCTACGAGGAGGGCACGCGGCTCCCGCTGTTCGTGTGGGCCTACCCGCTCGAGTACAGCGACCCGAGCGTCGCCGGCCAGGTCACCTCGAGCGAGGATCGCTTCACGCGCATCCGCGGCAGCTCGCACCTCGCGCTCCTGACCCAGGGCTTCGCGGTGTTGGATGGCGCGACGATGCCCATCCTCGGGGACCCCGAGACGATGAACGACACCTTCATCGAGCAGATCGTCGCCGCGGCGAAGGCGGGCATCGACACGGCCGTCGAGCTGGGCGTCGCCGACCCCGAGCGCGTCGTCGTCGGCGGGCACAGCTACGGCGCGTTCATGACGGCGAATCTGCTGGCGCACTCGGACCTGTTCGTCGCGGGCGTCGCGCGCTCCGGCGCCTACAACCGCACGTTGACGCCGTTCGGTTTCCAGTCGGAGCGCCGAACGCTGTGGGAGTCGCCCGAGACCTACTTCGCCGTCTCGCCGTTCCTCCACGCGCACAAGATCGACGAGCCGCTGCTCCTGATCCACGGCGAGGTCGACAACAACTCGGGGACCTTCCCGCTGCAGTCGGAGCGGCTGTTCCAGGCCATCAAGGGCAACGGGGGCACCGCGCGTCTCGTGCTGCTGCCGAACGAGAGCCACGGCTACCGCGCGCGCGAGTCGGTCCTGCACGTGCACGCGGAGACGGTCGCGTGGCTGGAGCGCTTCGCCACGAGCGTGTCGCGCGCGGTGGAGGCGGACGCGGCGATCGAGCGCTGAGAGCCCGTGAAGAACTCCATCAAACTCCCCGCCACGCCTCGCTCGCGCCCCGAGCCGCGTTGCCCCTCCTCCGAAACGGCCGGCGTTGCTTCGTCAGGGCGCCCTGTCGGGACACGATCGCGACGCGCCGAGGAGCGCGAGCGATTCCTTCACAGGCTCTGAGGCGGGGCGCGTGCTCGAGCGGGTTCAGGCCAATTCGATTCGCGATTCGGTGCTAGGCTGGATTCATGTCTCGCTTGCGCACGCGCATGGTCCTCGCACTCAGCTCGGCCGCCTTCGGCCTGCTCCTGTCGGTGGTCGTCTGGAAACTGCGGCCGGAAGCGCCCTCTGTCGTTCTCGTGGACACCACCGACGAGGTGAATGAGCTCCTGGAGGAGCGCTTGGGGGCTGGTGGCTCCGTCGAGACCGCCGCGGGGCTCCCGTTCGATCCCCTGGATCCCGCCGGTCCACTCGTGCGCGAGCCGCTGACCGATGAGGTGGTGCGCAAGATCTTCCCCACCCTGAGCCCGGAGCGGAAGGAGATGATCTACGACCCGGACTGCTTCTACTGGGAGCGGCCCGGGATCTACCGGAAGATGCGCTTCGCCGAACACGCCCAGGGCATGTTCCTGGTGCAGACCAATTCGGATGGGTTCCGCAAGTCGGTCCATCTGCGCGAGACGCCGCCTGACCTGCGCGTCATCGTGACGGGGGACTCGCACACGGCGGGCCTGGTGCCCAACGAGGAGCAGTTCGGGAACCGCCTCGAGGCGCTCCTCGACGAGAGCGACCCCGAACGAAGCCATGAGGTCCTGAACGGCGGCAAGGGCGGCTATGCCTTCTACAACTACGTCGGCGTGCTCGAGAAGTGCCTCGACCTGGAGCCGGACGTGTTCGTCGTCGCCGTGTTCGGTGGCAACGACTTCGCGGGCAGCGTGAGCCCGTTCCGCTACTTCAACCGGCTGAAGCCGGGGAAGAAGGGCCGCCGCTTCGGAGGGGCGGATCGCCAGCGCTTGATCCAGGACGAGAACCCACTCGCCGCGCAGGGCTTCCTTCAGCTGCTCGCGTTCGCCGGCCGCGAGGAGGACATCACCCTGGCCGAAGCGGCCGCCTGTCAGACCCTCGGCGAGTGCATGGCGATCTGCGAGCGCGAGGGCATCGCGTTCGTGTACGTCTACATCCCGCCGTGCCACGACGTGCAGCAGTCCTTCATCCAGCCCCAGCTGGCCGAGGCGATTCGGACCTTTCGACTCAGCGAGGACGAGGTCCGCGCCACGGACGCCCTCGCGGATCGTGTCCTGCAGTTCGTTGAAGAGCGAGGCGGGCGGACCGTGGACATGCGACCGGCCTACCGCGCCAGCGACGAGCCCTGTTACTGGGCGAGGGATTTGCACATCAACACGCTGGGGCACGAGCTGATCGCCCAGGCGCTCGAAGCGGAGCTCGAGCGCGAACCGCCCCGCTGAGACCC
>CAYGST010000017.1:0-21903 GCA_964352415.1 uncultured Planctomycetaceae bacterium
TGGCCGTGGAACCCGAGCGGGTGCGTGTAGACGCTGCACGTGATGCCTTCGGCCTCCGCCTTCGCACGCGTCGCCGCCAGGATCTCGTTGCCGGTGCGCCCGAGCTCGAACGACGACGTCAACAGGTCCTGCCAGCGATTGCCGGTCGCCAGCGCGCGCTTCAGCCCCTCCGGCACGTCCTCCTCACCGGCGCGAAGCACGTAGCCCATCTCCTGCGTGTCGGTGTTCAGCCGCAGGTACCGGATCCCGACGTCGGTGTGCAGCACGTCGCCGCGCTGGATGACGGCGTCGTGGTGCCCCTCGATCGTCGCGCCCTCGCCGGCCGGCCAGCCCTTGCGTTGCACGTTCCCATCGGGCTGGAACCAGATGTCGAGGCCGAGCTCCGCGTAGCGCTGGCGGATCCACCAGCGCACGTCCGCGGTGGTCGTGACGCCCGGAGTGATGACCCTGTTCGAGAAGGCCTCGGCGATCACGCTGCGCGCGAGCTGCACGAGCTGCGGGTAGACCTCGAGCTCCATCTCCGTGCGCGTTTCCATCCAGCGAACGACGAGGTCCTCGGCGGAGACCAAGCGGCCGGAGAGCTCCGTGCCGAGCGCGCGTCGCAGGCGCTCGTACAGTCCCGCGCTGAGCCCGTCCGCGAAGGCCCAGCCCTCGCTCACGTTGATGCCGATCCGCTCGGGGTCGCGGTCGGCCACGATCTCGGCCAGCCGCGCCCACTGCTCGTTCAGGCTCCCGCCCGACTCCCAGGATCCCGTGAAGTAATCGCCTTGGCCGTAACGGCTGACGGTCAAGCGCTCCACGCCCAGCTCTTCGCCGCGGTCGTGGAAGACCAGGATCGTCGTGCGCCGCGCGGCGAAGGCCGGTGAGGGCACGAGCGTCAGGTAGACAGGATCCTCGGCGTACTCGCGACAGATCACGAGCCACATGTCGAGGTCGGCCTCGCGCATCAGCGCCGGCAGGAGCGTGTCGAGCCGGTCGCGCAGCATGCGGTTCTCGGCTTCGGCGCGGTCGCGGTGGCGGAGGACGGCGGGCGCGGTGTCGACGGTGACGCCCTGGTCCCAACCGGCGGGTTCCTGGACGAGGACGAGCGAGAGGAGCAGCGTGGCGAGGTGAAGAGCGTGCATGCAGCGGAGGGTACACGCTTCATGAGGGACGGGCACCCGGGCTCGGCCGTGGTGCGAGCGCTACGCCCGCGGCCGTGCCAGCGGTCTCGCGCGAAGAGGCCCGACAGGCACGGCTTGTTGGTCGACGCGCTGGCCTCGCGCGGGTCGGGTGGCCGCGGCGAAGTCTGCGGAGGAGGGGGGACCGAACTTGCACGGGGCACGAGCCCACCCGACACCTCCGCGCGCTGGGAGAACGAGGAGCTGCGGTTCCGGATTCTGGACGCCGTCCGGGGCCTGGACCGATCGAGCGGCCCGATGCGCGCCTCCGTGCCGCGGGATCGCCTGGCACGGGTCTTGGTGAGCGCCGCCCTCGCGGCCTTCACGTCCACGGATGGACCGGCCGCGCCACCCAGGCTTCCAGGGACCGACAGGAGATCGAGATGAAGAGCAGCTTGCACCTCACCACGCTGGGCACCGTCGCCATCGCCATGGGCTTGGCGTTCGCCGATGACCTCGGCTTCGAGGGACACGACCTCGTGGAGCCCGACTGCGATGCCATGAGCTCGTGGTTCGAGTGCCGGGACATCGACACGGCGCCCCCTGGCGTGTTCCTCGGCTACCTCTACATGCACCACACGAGCCAGACGCTCGGGCCCGACGGGAACACGGTGTACGCGGACACGAACGAGCCCTACGTGACGACGGTCACGGCCTGCTCCAGCTGCCACTTCACCGGCGGTCAGGTGCCCTTCGGTTCACCGGTGTACCAGTCGCCGAGCAAGTACGAGGCGGACCCGGACACGGGCCTCGGCCCGTACTTCCGCCCGCTCGGCTACAACCGGGATCTCGAGGACTCGATCATCGACTGCTTCCGCAACTGCATGAACGCGGAGCGGGCGCCCGAGAAGGACGATCCGGTCATGGTCGCCCTCGTGAACTACATTCAGTGGGTGTCGGACGGGATCATCGACCCGGCGATGCAGGCGGACTGGACGCTGCTGCCGCCCGAGGCGGGTCCCGGCCTGCCGTCCATCGCGGGAGTCGCCTCGATGCGCGCGGACCCGCTGCGGGGCGCCGGGCTGTACGCGAGCCACTGCTCGGACTGCCACGACGAGGACGCCCCGGGAGCCGGCGAGTACCGGGTCGGCGAAGAGCGGCCGCGGATCCCCGCGCTCTGGGGAGCAGTGGACGGCTACTCGCGCGGCGCCGCGTTCTACCGGACCCCGGTGCTCGCCGCGTACGTGCAGAAGCACATGCCCTTCGACGAGCCCGAGACCCTGAACGACCAGGACGCCCTCGACATCGCGGCCTTCATCAACGCGCCGAACAAGCCGCGGCCGGGCGGCATGGCCGACGAGATGTACTGCCACGACGACCCGGACGGCATCCCCTCGGCGCTGCGCAAGCCGGCGGACTGGCTGGTCGGGTGCGAGTACCCCGGCGAGCGCGAGCACTTCGAAGGCCAGGGGATCGACTACGACGACCTGGTGCTGAACGGCCCGTGGGAGGCGCTCGCCGCGTGGCGCGCCGCCGAGGTCGAGCACCTGCTCGGGCCCGAGGCCACGGTCCTCGGGGACTGCGACGGAAGTGGCGCGGCCGCGCCCTGCGGAAACACCGGCGCGCCGGGCCGCGGCTGCGCGAACTCGACCGGCGTCGGCGCCGCGCTGGCCGCGCAGGGCACCTCGAGCGTGTTGGCGGACGACCTCGCGTTCACGGCGGCGGACTTGCCGGCCGGTCGCCCAGCTCTGCTCTTCGTCGGCAACACCACGCTGCAGGGTGGAGTCGGCCAGCCCTTCGGCGACGGCCTGCTCGCCGTTGGCGGAGCGATCGTGCGCCTCGGACTGCGCGTCGCGGACGGCTCGGGCGACGCGAGCTGGGGCACAGGGCTGAGCGAACTCGGCGGCGGGTCCCCCGGGCAGGCCCGCTACTTCCAGGTCTGGTATCGCGACCCGCAGGCCGGCCCGTGCGGAAGTGGCTTCAACCTGAGCAATGGCCTCTCGATCGACATCACGAATTGAGGGAGCCCGGAGCCGCAGACGCTCAGGCCCGACTCGGCGGCGCGCAGGGAGAGCCGCTCCTACGCCGCCGAGTCGGCCCCGGGGGGCTGGGGCTCCTTGTTCTCGCTACGCCAGGATCGGCGTCACGACGTGCGCCTTCTCCACGCCCGTCAATCGCTGATCCAACCCCTGGAACGGATAGGTCATCGTCTCGTGATCGATCCCGAGCAGGTGCAGGATCGTCGCGTTCAAGTCACGGATGTGCACGCCGCCCTCGACGACGTTCCAGCAGTGATCGTCCGTGCGCCCGTGCTCGAAGCCCGGCTTCACGCCGCCGCCCGCCATCCACATCGTGAAGCAGCGACCGTGATGATCACGACCACTCCCCGGCGCGCCGAGCTGGCCCTGGCTGTAGATCGTTCGGCCGAACTCGCCGCCCCAGATCACGAGGGTGTCCTCGAGCAGGCCGCGTCGCTTCAGGTCGATGACGAGCGCCGCCGACGCCTGGTCCGTGTCCATACACTGCGCGCGCAGCTCGCGGTCGAGGTTCAGGTGCTGGTCCCAGCCGCGATGAAAGAGCTGCACGAAGCGCACGCCGCGCTCGATCATCCGACGCGCGAGCAAGCAGTTCGCCGCGTACTTGCCGGGCATGCGTGACTCCGGGCCGTAGAGCTCGAAGGTGCTCTCCGGCTCGTCCGACAGGTCCGTCAGCTCGGGCACCGACGTCTGCATGCGGAACGCCATCTCGTACTGCGCGATGCGCGTCTCGATCTCGGGGTCGCCCGTCGACTGGTGGCGCAGCTCGTTCAGCTTCGCGAGGTCGTCCAGCATGCGCCGCCGACCGTCGGCGTTGATCCCCGGCGGGTTCGACAGGTAGAGCACCGGGTTCTTGCCCGGACGCAGCTGCACGCCCTGGTGATTCGACGGCAGGTAGCCGCTGCCCCACAGGCGCGAGAAGATCGGCTGGCCCGGAGCCTTGCCCGTCCCCTGCGACAGCATCACCAGGTACCCGGGCAGGTCCTGGTTCTCGCTCCCGAGCCCGTACGAGAGCCACGAACCCAGGCTGGCCTTCCCCGGCTGCTGGTCGCCCGTGTTGATCAGCGTGATGCCCGGGTCGTGATTGATGGCCTCGGTGTGAACGCCCTTCAGGAAGCAGAGGTCGTCGACGACTCCCGCGGTGTGGGGGAGGAGCTCGCTGACCCAGGCGCCGGACTCGCCGTGACGTTTGAACTCGTACGGCGGCGCGAGCACGGGGAACGACGCCTGGCCCGACGTCATGCCGGTGACGCGCTGCCCCTGGCGGACCGAGTCGGGGAGCTCGGTGCCGTGCAGCTCGCGCAGGACCGGCTTGTAGTCGAACAGGTCGACCTGCGACGGGCCGCCCGACTGGAAGAGGTAGATGACGCGCTTGGCCTTCGCCAGGAGCGGGGACAGCGCCGCGTCCTGCCCTCGCAGCGCGCGCGACCGGCCCAGGGCGAGCGGGTGTCCGCCCATGGACGCGAGCGCCGCCGCGCCGAGTCCACCGCCGATGCCGCTCAGGAAGCCGCGTCGCGTCGAGAAGGGGTTCGTTCCAGAGGGAGTCATGACCGCGGGGCTCAGGGACGCGTGATCGTCTCGCTCAGGTTCAACACGAGGTGCGCGACGTAGGCGAGCGCCGCGTGCTGCGCGGGATCCAGCGACGCGTCGCGCACGGACTCTCCGACCGAGAGCAACGCCAGCGCGGCGTCCGGATGGGCCTCGAAGGCGGCGAGCTCGCGGTCGTACGTCTCGCGCAGGACGGCGAGCTCGGCCTCCTCGGGCTCACGCGACACGGCGAGCAGGAACGCGTAGGCGAGCCGCTCGTCCGTCGATTCGCCGGCCTCGTGCAGGGTTCGCTCCGCCATCGCGCGCGCCGCCTCGACGAAGCCCGTCTCGTTCATCAGGACGAGCGCCTGGATCGGCGTGTTCGTGCGCGGGCGTCGCGACGTGCACAGCTCGCGGTTCGGCGCGTCGAAGGCGGCCAGGGTCGGCGGCGGCACCGTGCGCTTCAGGACCGTGTACAGACCGCGACGATGAAGCTTGTCGCCCGTGTCCTGGACGTAGACCTGCTCGGTCGCGGGCGTGCTGCCGAAGTGACTCATCTCGCGCCAGAGGCCGTCGGGCTGGTAAGGCCGCACGCTCGGGCCCCCGACGTCGTCGACCAGCAGGCCGCTCGCGGCGAGCGCGACGTCGCGGATCAGCTCGGCAGAGAGGCGGAAGCTCGGGCCGCGGGCGTAGAGCCGGTTCTCGGGGTCGAGCTCGAGCAGCTCGGCGCTCACGGCCGCGTCCTGCCTGTAGGCCGACGAGGTCACGAGCCGGCGCATCGTCGCCTTCACGTCCCAGCCCGACTCGACGAACTCGACGGCCAGCCAGTCGAGCAGCTGCGGGTGGCTCGGCAGCTCGCCGCGTGTGCCGAAGTCCTCGGAGGTCTTGACGAGTCCTGTCCCGAAGACCTGCGCCCAGAAGCCGTTCACCGCGACGCGCGCCGTCAACGGGTGCTCGGGATCGACGAGCCACTGCGCGAATCCGAGCCGGTTCGGCGGCGCGTCCGCCGGGAGCGGCGGCAGGCACGACGGCGTGCCGGGGGAGACCGACTCGCCTCGCTGGTCGTACGCGCCGCGCTCGAGCACGTAGGTGTCGCGCGGCTCCATCATCTCGTCCATGACCATGGCCGTCGTCACTGCCTCGCCCTCGAGCGCGGTCTGGCGCTCCTCGAGAGACGCGATCTCGGCGCGCAGGTCGGCGAGCTCGCTCGCCGTCGAGCGGTAGTACTCCTTCAGCTCGAGCCGCTCCTCGTCCGTGCGCTCCTCGCGCGGCGTGGCGACGATCTCCACGATCCTCTCGGGAGGGCCGGCGCGCGCAACGTCGAAGTAGACGCCGCCCGGGCCGCCGTAATTGACGATCTTGACGAGCAGGTCGTTCGCTCCCGGGCGCAGCGGGACGGAGACGATCTCCTGATCGGGCGCGACGCCGCGCTGCACGTTCTCGTCGAGCAGGAGCTCGCCGTTGAACCACATCCGGATCGAGTCGTCGCTCCCGAGCGAGAGCTCGATGGCGTCGTCCGACGTCGAGACGATCTGCCGGTGGAAGTACCAGGCGGAGTTCCCGCCGCTCAGCGCGTGCGCCGTGCCGTCTTCGAGGTCGGTCGGCGTCTGCCAGCGCAGCTCTTCGTCTCCGTACGCGGCGTCGAGGTCGATCTCGGCCTCGGGGCCGTAGGCGGTCGTGAACGCCTCGTCGCCGGAAGAGGCGCCGAACGGACCGATCTGGTGCCACTCGCCGAGGGTCGGCTGGACGCGCTCCGCGTCGCGCGTGCGTTCGGTCGCTTCCCACGCGCGCTGGGCCGCGTCGAGCTCGGCGTCCGGCGCGAGCAGCGCGGCGCCGCGCTCCTCGAGCTGCGCTTCGAGCGCGAGCCGCTCCTCGTCCTGCGCCGCGGAGTAGACCGGGATGTACGGCACCGAGTTCACGCCGCCGTTCCCGTCGTTCCCGCGGTCGGTGATCGTATTGAAGTAGGCGAAGAGCTCGTAGTACTCGCGCTGGCTGATGGGGTCGTACTTGTGGTCGTGGCACTGGGCGCAGCCTACCGTCAGCCCGAGGAAGGCCTGCGACGTCGTCCGGACGCGGTCGACGACGTAGGCGGTGCGGTACTCCTCCAGGATCGTGCCGCCCTCGTGGGTGATCATGTGGTTGCGGTTGAAGCCCGAAGCGATGCGCTGGCTCGTCGTGGCTTCGGGGAGCAGGTCTCCCGCGAGCTGCTCGACCGCGAACTCGTCGTACGGCTTGTTTCGGTTGAAGGCGTCGATCACCCAGTCGCGCCAGGCCCACATGTGCCGGCCGCCATCGATCGAGTAGCCGTTCGTGTCCGCGTAGCGCGCGAGGTCGAGCCAGCGCAGCGCCATGCGCTCGCCGTAGTGCGGCGACGCAAGCAATCGATCGACGAGCGCGAGGTAGGCTTCCTCGCTCGGGTCCGCGACGAACGCGCGCACCTCGTCGGGCGTGGGCGGCAGTCCGGTCAGGTCGAGGGAGACGCGCCGGATCAACGTCGAGGGGTCGGCCTCGTCCGCGAACCGCAGACCCTGCGACTCGAGCCGGGCGAGCACGAAGCGGTCCAGTTCATTGCGCACGCGACCCTCGTCGCGGACGGCCGGCAGCGCGGGGCGCGTCGGCGCCACGAACGCCCAGTGCTCGGACCACGGAGCGCCGGCCTCGACCCAGCGGCGCAGGAGCTCGATTTCGTCCGGCTCGAGCGGCTTCGCGGCCTCCGGCGGGGGCATGACCTCACTGCGGAACTCGGAGAGCACGCGGTAGAGCAGCTCGCTCTCCTCGGGGCTCTCGCGATCGACGACGAAGTAGCCGCCGCGATCCCCGAAGACGTCGTCTTCCCGATCGAGCCGCAGGTCGCCCTCGCGGCTCTCTTCGTCAGGACCGTGACACGTGTAGCAACGGTCGGAGAGCAGCGGCTGAATCTGCCGCGCGAAGTCGATCTCGGAGACGGGGGTCTCGTCCTCGACTCCCGCGCTCGCGAGGAGGAGCGCTGCGGAGAGGGCGAGGAGGGCGGCGACAGAACGAAGCATGGGTTGGCCATGCTACTCCGGGGAGTACGGAGCCGCAGCAATCCATTACCTACTCGGCGGCGTGAAGGCGGAACGCCCTCACGCCGCCGAGTAGGTAATGGATTGCTGCGGCTCCGTACTCCCCGGATCGTTCTACTTCCGTAGGCCGCCGCGACCTCAGTAGTCGCTGCCGTTCACGCTCCGCACGACGCCGCGCATCCACTCGCGCAGCTCGCCCTGCATCCGCTCGAATCGCTGCGCGTGCTCCGGGTCGTTCGCGAGGTCGGTGGTCTCCATCGGGTCGCTCTCCAGGTCGTAGAGCTCCCAGCGCGGACCGTTGACGCGGTGCAGCTTCCACGGCCAGTCCGTCCAGGCCGCGTGACCTCTCGCGTACGCCTCGTCGAACTGCGGGAACTCCGCGACGTCCTTCGCGATGCGCGCCGGATCGTGGGGCGCTGGCGCGCCCGCTTGCTGCAGTTCGTGGATGGCCTTCAGCGTGCTGTCGCTCCACGTGGCCTGGCCGGCCTGGAACTGGTGCCAGAAGCCCATCGGCTTGCCGCGCGTGGTCGCGCCCGCGAAGACGCCACTGACGTCGACTCCGTCCAGCGACTGCGGCGCGTCGAGCGGCAGCCCGACCAGCGACAGCAGCGTGGGATACAGGTCGCTCGTGCAGACGGGCATGGCGCTTCGTCCGCGCAGCCCGCGCGCCGGCCACTCGACGACGGCCGGTACGCGCAGCCCGCCTTCGTACACGCTGCCCTTGCGCGCGCGGCCGCCCGACGTCGCCTCGACGAGACCGCCGTTGTCGCTGCAGTACCAGAGCAGCGTGTCGTCCGCGATGCCCATCGTTCGCAGCGCGCCGCGCAGCCGCCCGAGCTGCTGGTCCAGCAGCGTGATCTCACGGTAGTAGCCGGCGGCCTGTTCGACCTCGTACAGCGCCGGTCCTTCCGGCACCTCCTCGTGCGGATCGTGCGGCGAGGGGAACCATACGACCGTGAACGTGGGCGCGTTGCCTTCGCGGTGGCGCTCAAGGAAGCCGATCGCGTCATCGACGACGAGGACCGAGCCTTTGCCCTCGCGGTGCTCGACGACGCCGTTCCGGCTCAGGTACGGATCGTTGTCGAAGAAGTTCAGGCCGATGCACCACTCGTCGAAGCCCATGGCCGACGGGTTGCACGGGGAGTCCGGCTGAGCGGAGCCGAGGTGGAACTTGCCGAAGAGGCCCGTGACGTAGCCGGCCGCCTTGAGGGTCTCCGCGATCGTCTGCTCCTCGGGTCGCATGTAGCGCCCGTGGTTCGTGACCTTGGTGCGCACGGGTGAGCGACCCGTCAGGACGGAGGCGCGCGTCGGCGAGCAGACCGGCGCGGCCGCGTAGAAGCGATCGAAGACGAAGCCTTCGGCAGCCATCCTGTCGAGCGTCGGTGTCTGCACGAACGGGTGGCCGTTGTAGCCGGTGTCGCCCCAGCCCTGGTCGTCGGCCATGACGAGGACGATGTGGGGGAGCGTCTGCTTGCGAACCAGCGCGATGGCCTCCTGAGCGAAGTGCTCGCCCAGGGTCCGGTAGCCCTCGACCGAGTAGTGCAGGTCGTCCTCGATCGGGTCGCCGTTCTTGTTCAGCCCGTCGTTCAGGTCGTCCGTGTCGACCCAGGCGTAGCGCGCGCTCGATTCGGCGAACGCGACCTGCGCTGCGCGCACGCGAGTCCAGTCGGGGTAGCGCTCGTTCGCCAGGTCGAAGTCGCTGAGCCGACCGATGACGCAGTTGATGTCCTCGCGCTCCAAGTCGGTGGAGAGCTGGTCGAGGAGGCGACGCAGGCTCGCTTCGTACACGCCCCCATGACCTTCGTTGGCGTCACGCTCGCCCTGCATCCACACGAAGGTGACCGACGCGAGAGCCTTCCCTTCGACGGCGGGCCGCACCTTCGACATCAGGCGGTCGTAGAGGTCGCCGGTGTTCTCCGGGGCCGTGCCGTCCGCGGCAATCCAGCCCTCGACCCAGCGCTGGATCGGCTGACCGCCCTGCGCGTCCTTCACGACGAGGACGCGCTCCGCGCCGAAGGCCGCCGCGACCGCGGGCGTGAAGCGCTCGGCCGGATCGAGGCGCTCCATGTTCGACTGGCCCGAGAGGACGAAGAGGTGGACCGGGTCGTCGGGGAGCGGAGAGGGCGTCGAGGCGAGGGCCGCCGTGCTCGTCATCCAGACGGCGATCAGGAGCGCGAAGGGGTGCACGGAGTGTGATTCGAGTCGGAGTTGTGACCGGGTGGCCTCGGAGCGGCGCAGGTTCGACCAGCCTACAGGGTGTTCGCCGTCGTGATGCCCGCGTGCGTGGGACGCGACCGCCGCCGGGACGAATCATGCTCCTCACCGGCACCTCGCTGGCCGTACGCTGTCCACTCGTGAGGTGGAAGTTGTCCGGGAGGCGGCGGCCAGGAACATGGCGATGACGACGACTCGGATCCGTCAGGTCGACGTGCTCCCCGAACTCCTGCGCCGACGAGCCTTGCTCTCACCCAGATCTCTCCACCGCGACGCGCTCCTCCCATGCTCCTCCGCCTCGCCACCGTCCTCCTGTCGCTGAGCTCTCCGCTCCTCGCAGGCGATCGCCCGAACGTCCTGCTCTGCATGGCGGACGACTGGGGCTGGCCGCACGCGGGCGCCTATGGTGACGACGGTCTCGCGACGCCGAGCTTCGACCGCCTCGCCGACGAAGGCGTGCTCTTCCACCACGCCTACACGACGAGCCCGTCCTGCACGCCGAGCCGCAACGGGGTGATCACCGGCAAGTACCACTGGCAGCTCGGCCCCGGCGCCAACCTGCACAGCACGCTGCCCGTCGAGCACGAGAGCTTCGTGCACCTGCTTCGCGACCGCGGCTACGCGACCGGCCGCAACCGCGCGAAGAGCTGGGGGCCCGGCAAGATCGCTTCCTGGGTCGAGGTGCACGGAGATCATCCCGTCACGACCGCCTACGCCGGGCTCGAGGAGTTCCTCGACGCGACCGAGGCGGGGGAGGAGCAGCCCTTCTTCTTCTGGCTCGGGACGAGCGATCCGCACCGCGACTACGCGCCGGGCTCTGGCGAGGCGGCGGGGATCGACCCGAAGCGCGCGCACCTCTTCGAGCACTTCCCCGACGCGCCCGAGATCCGCAGCGACGTCGCCGACTACTACTTCGAGGTGCAGCGCTGGGACGCGCTGGTCGGCGAGGCGCTCGCGACGCTGGAGGAGCGCGGCCTGCTGGAGGACACGATCGTGATCATGACGGGAGATCACGGGATGCCGTTCCCCCGCGGGAAGGGCAATCTCTACGACTCGGGCGTGCGCGTGCCGCTGGCGGTGCGCTGGGGGAAGGGCGTGCCCGCCGGCCGCGAGCTCGAGGACTTCGTCTCCTTCGCCGACCTGGCACCGACGCTGCTCGAGCTGTGCGGCGGCGAAGTGCCCGCAGCGATGACGGGCACGAGCTTCGCCGAGCTCCTGCGCTCCGACGCCAGCGGTCGCCTCGAGCCGGAGCTGCGACCTCACGCCGTCTTCGGTCGCGAGCGCCACACGCCTGCGCAGGAGGCGCCCAACATGGGCGGCTATCCCTCACGCGGCCTGCGCACCGCGGACTACCTCTACATCCGCAACCACCAGCCCGACTGGTGGCCGGCGGGGACGGGAGAGGACGGGAAGACGAACCTCCCGAACCAGTGGTTCGCGGACTGCGACGGCGGCCCGACGAAGGACTACCTCTTCGAGCACCGCGATGAGGACGACGAACACAGGCGCGCGTTCGCGCTGTCGTTCGGAAAGCGTCCCGCGGAGGAGCTGTATCGCGTGGGCGAGGATCCCGGCCAGGTGCGCAACCTCGCTTCGGACCCGGCCGAGGCCGAGACGCTGAAGCGCCTGCGCGCCAGGCTGGAGCAGCGCCTCACCGAGCTCGGGGATCCGCGCGCCGCGAACCCGACGACGCTCGAGTTCGACGCGCCGCCGTACTACGGCGGCGGGGGCGGCAAGCGGCCGAAGCGGGACTGAGCTCACTCGCATCCGCCGAAACTCCGGGCGCGGTTCAGCCCCGCTTTCGCATGAGGTCCTCGGAGTTCTTCATCACGAGGAACACGCCGGTGATCGGAGCGAAGAACCAGCCGAGGAAGAACCAGAGCCACGGCCCGCGCTCCGTCTGCTGGGCCCAGTACGCGCAGAAGAGGCCGAAGAGGTAGAACACGAGTCCGGTCGATGCATAGTCTTCCATGGGCGCAGGGTACGAACTGCGCGGGTGGACATTCAGGCGCACGCGGGCCCTCGACAGCGCTGCGTGACCGCAGGCTCAGAACGGCAGGTCCATCGAAGCCCTGAAGCCGAAGCCGTGGTTGCCGCCGCTTTCGGGCGTTTCACCCGGACCGCAGGTGAGGCGCTTGGCCGACCGCGCCGCATCGGCGGCGCCGCCGTAGTTGCCGCCGCGAGCCTGGCGCTCTCCTGAGTCGCCCGCCCGCAGGCCCGTGCCCTTCTCGGTCGGCGTGTCGTAGCTCCAGTAGAAGTCGCGGCACCACTCGCTCAGGTTGCCGTGGACATCGAACAGGCCGAACGCGTTGCTCTCGAACGTCCCGACCGCCGAGGTCTCGTTGCCGAAGCCGTCGAGCCAGGGCTCGGTGATGCCCGGCACGCCGATCCAGTCCTTCGGACACTCCGCGCTGCCGAGCTTTGCGAAGCGGACGAGGTCGCTCTTGTTCGCTCCCATCGTCCAGGCCGTCGTCGTTCCCGCGCGGCACAGGTACTCCCACTGCGCCTCGGTGGGGAACGTCAGCTGGGCTGCCTCGCACCAGAGCTCGACGTCCGCCGGGCCGATCCCCGCCTTGGGGAGCTGCGCGGTGTCCTCCGGGGTCTCGGCTTCGAGCTCGGTCGCACTCATGACCTTGGCCCAGGCCTCCCGCGTGCACTCCGTTCGCGCGACCAGGAACGGGTCCAGGGTCACGGCGTGCTGGTGTTCGTCCTCTCGACGACCCGCTTCGGTCCGCGCTGATCCCATCTCGAACGTACCACCTGGCAGGAGCACGAACTCGAGGCCCGACTTGCGGTGGGACCAGATCGACACCCAGTGCGCGGCTCCGCCGGCAGAGAAACGCTCGACGCGCTGGTAGGTGAAGCCCGCGAACTCCTCCCGCCAGTGCGTAGCAGCAGCGCGCGCGATCGACTCTGCGGCCGCCTCGTCGAGCGCTGCGTACTGCGCACGGTCCCGCAAGGGCTCGAGCTCAACGGCGTCCGCCGGCGACTGGCCGAGTCCCTCGGATGCGGCGCTCGGGCTCTCCTCCCGCCCGGCGTTGCAGGCGTGATGGGGACCGAGGAACGGCAGCGCTGCGAGGAGCAGGAGAGGGCGCATGGTGGAGTGCTGTGAACTGATTCGGTGCATGGCGAGGCTACGGGGCTCTGCGCGCGCTGCACGTCACGCCCGCGTAACCGCAACCGCAGCCGGTGCAACACACCAGGGAATCCCAAGCAGGACTGCTGCGCCAGCTCCGGGCAGGGGAAAGATCCGGCAATGAGCGGCAACGCTCGGCTCGGCAAGCGGAACACTCGGGCATGGCCGCGGATCCGCTCGGAGCGCACTTCGATCGCTATCGCCGCGAGGGGGACCTCGCGGCGCTCGCGCGCGTCGTCGAGACGGTGGCCCCCGAGCTGCTGCGGCTCGCGCGTCACCTGCGGCCGCGCGGGCAGTCGCCCGAGGACCTCGTGCAGGCGACGTTCCTCGCCGCGCTGACGAGCCAGGCGAGCTATCAGGTCGATCGACCCTTGCGGCCCTGGCTGTTCGGGATCCTGCTGCACAAGGCCAGCGGGAGCAGGCGTACCGAGCTCGAGCTGGGCGAGGACATCGAAGTACCGAGCGAGGGCGCGACCGAGAGCAGTGCCGAAGCAGCGGAAGCAGCACAGCTCGTCGCGCGTGGACTCGAACGGCTGCCGCCGATCTACTCCGAGGTCCTTCGCGATCACTTCTTCGCCGGCATGTCGCCGCGCGAGATCGCGGCGCGTCGCGGCCGCCCGCCCGGCACGGTCCGGGCCCAGCTGCACCGCGGGCTGCGCTTGTTGCGTGTCCTCGTCCCCTCCGGGCTGGCTGGCCGGCTGCTGTGGCTCGGGCCGGCGCGCGCGAGCCTGCTGCGCATTCGGCGCAGCGTCCTGGAGCAGGCGAGGGTCGACTCGGCCACGGCGAGCGTGCCGGCGGGCGCGGCGCCGCTGTCCGGCGCTCGCATCGCGGGCGCCCTCGGTGTCGTCGTCACGGTCGCGGTCGTCCTCGGTCTGCAGGACTGGGGCGCGGAAACGCAGCGGCCGCTCGCCTCCGATCGACCGGGCGACGCCGTTGTGAACGAGCTCGAGGTTGCACTACCCGCGACCGCCGACCTCGATCGACGCACGCCGCGCGGAGCGGACGTTCCCGCAACGAATCGAACCGGCGAAGCAGCGACAGACGGCGCGCTGGTCGTGCGCGTGCTCTTCACTGACCGAAGCCCCGCGGTCGGCGTCGGCCTGCGCGTCCACGCCTGGGCCGAACCCTCCTGGCGTGACAATCGAACCGACGGGGTCACCGATGCGGCCGGCGAGTTCCGGCTGGATGGCGTCCTCGCGGGCCGGGTCGGCATCTACTGCGATCGCGGCGGAGACAACGGCTTCGGCGCGGACGTGGTCGCGGGCGAAGAAGCGCTGCGCGAGATCGTCTTGCCTCAAGGGGTGGACGTCGCCGGAGAGGTGGTCGACGCGCGCGGGGCGCCGGTGCCGGGTGCAGGCGTCTGGCTCTCCGAGTCGGTGAGTCACCTCGGCGGACGCATCGCCGCGACCTGCGATGAGCGCGGACGCTTTCGCCTGCGGGACGTCTCCCCGCGCCGCTTCCTCGGCGCGCAGGCCCCGGGCTTCGCGCCGTCGGACCTCGAGTGGCTGGCGAGCGGCGGCCTGCGTGAGGGAGCATCCGCTCGGCTGCGGCTGGTGCTGAACGACAGCGGCGGCTCGCTCTCGGGAGTCGTCGTGGACGCGGGTGGCGAGCCGCTCGCGGGCGCAACCGTCGAGGTTCGATCGATCCTCGCGCGCGGAGTTCGGTTGCGACAGGATGGCGCCCTGCTCGGTCCATCGACGCCGTTGGAGGCGAAGACGAACGCACGGGGCGGCTTCGAGATCGCGCACCTCGGCGTGCAGGAGTACGAGCTCGTCGTGAACGCGGCGGGGCATCCCACACACCTGGAGCACGTCGCGCTCTCGGAGGATGAGCCGCACGCGCACCTCGAGCTGCGCCTGCCGGCAGGCGGCAAGCTGCGCGGAACGGTGAGCTTCGCCGACGGGGAGCCCGCGCTCGGCGCGGTCGTCGTCGCGCGGCCCGGCGAGCTCGGTTCGGTCGATCGCGACGTCGACGAGAGCGGCGCGTTCGTGCTCGAGGGGCTGGCGCCCGGCTCGATCTCTGTGCAAGCAGGCTACGGTCACGGTGGCGGTCAGCTCGCGAGCACGACGCTGTGGCTCAAGCCTGGCGGCGAGCTGCAGTGGGACGCAATCCTCGAGCGCCCGCGGGAGTACACGGGTCGCGTCGTGGACGCGCGGGGCAAACCGCTCGGCGGAGCGTGTGTTCGAGCCGTCGCGATCGAGGGCGAACGCGCGAGCGCGGCGCTTCCAGTGGAGACGGACGAGCTCGCCGCGTGGCTGGCGCAGTGGCCCGCTCGCAACGCGGAGCGGCAGCTGACTCAGGTCGCCGCCGATGCGCAAGGCGGCTTCACGCTGCGCGGCGTCTCCGGCTCGTTCGCGATCGAAGTACGCCTCTCGAATGGTCGCGCCGGTCTGCCCGTGCGGGTCTTCGAGCTGCCGCCCGCGGACGGGACGCTGGCGCTGGTCGCGAGCGATCGGCTCGAGTGTCGCCTCTCGGGATCCATCCGCGGCGTGCGCGGCGAGGAAGGAGTCAGCGGTGAGGTGTACGCCGTCCACCGGTCGAGCGGCGCCATGCGACGGCCACTCGATGGGGATGGCGCGTTCCTGTTCGAAGCGCTGCCGCCGGGCACCTTCGACGTCCTCGTCTGGTCGCGCGGTCAGATGCCTGGGATCGTCGCGGAAGTGACCCTCGTCGACGGAGAGGAGCAGGAGCTCGGCGCGTTGCGGGCTGCACGCTGACCGTGGCGGAGATTTCGGCGGATTCCGCGCAACGATCGGACTCTCGGTGGCAATTCCCCCGTGCACACGCTCCTGAACCCCTCGACCTCGGAGACCGCATGAACACCACGATTCACACTCTATTCGCGCTCGCCCTGCTCGGCCTGCCCGCCACTGCCCAGACCACGTGGCACGTGGACGCGAGCGGCGTCGCTCCCGGCAGCGGCACGCCTGCCGACCCGTACACGGAGATCCAGTACGCGGTCTCGCAGCCCGCGACCGTCGACGGCGACACGCTTCTCGTGGCGCCGGGAACGTACGCCTTCTTCTCCCTCTTCAAGAAGCTGCACGTCCTGAGCGCCGCCGGTGCGGAAGCCACGCGCGTCTCCGCGATCGCCATCTTCGCCGACGCGGACGTGGAGGGCTTCACGCTCCAGGGGCCGGGCTCGCCGCTCGTCTACCAGGACAACGGTCGCGTCATCGACTGCATCCTGGACGGCGGCGGGACGACGGGCACCGGCTTCGACATGTTCGGCGGTGCGATGATCGGCTGCACCGTGACCGGCTGCGGAACGGGCGTGCGCGGCGACATCACGTTCGACAGCGCGCTCGAGATGTATAGCTGCGTCGTCTGGGGCAACGTCCAGGACGTGAACGACGCCAACTTCACCCTGGGAAAGGTCGTCGAGTACAGCGCCGGCCTCGACGGCGACCCGAGCTGGCTCGCCGTCGGTCCGGGCAACGTCGTGGGCGACCCGCTCCTGTGGGCGTCCGAGTTCGGTGACGTCCGCCTCCGTCCGGGCTCGCCGTGCATCGATGCCGGAGACCCGATGGCGGCGCTCGATCCGGACGGGTCGCGCGCCGACATCGGCGCGCTGGCGTACGACGCGGCCTACGCGCACGCGCCGACGGTCTACTGCGACGCGAAGCCTGCGTCGGGCGGGTGCCTGCCCGCGATCTCGGCGAGCGGCGTCTCGAGCGCGACCGCGGCGACCCCGTTCCTCGTCGAGGCGACGGGGATCGTCGAGAACCGGCTCGGGCTCCTGATCCACGGCGCCGCGCCGGCGGCGCAGCCGTTCCAGGGTGGGTTCCTGTGCCTCGCCGGTTCGATCCAGCGCACGACGGCGCAGCTCTCCGGCTCAGCGGGCGGGCCGTGCACGGGCAGCTTCAGCTTCGACTTCAATCAGTACGCGCAGAGCAGCGGCGATCCGGCGCTCGCGCCCGGCGAGCTCGTGTTCGCGCAGTATTGGTTCCGCGATCCGCAGGATCCCGCAGGCTTCGGCTCGGGGCTGACGGACGCGGTGCGGTTCGGGATCGGGCTGTAGGCCTACGGTGCGGTAGATGGACGTCCATCTACCGCACTCGCGCGTCGAGCAGCGCGACCATCGCGTTCCCCATCCCCTCGCCAATGAGATAGTACGTCTCCGCGTTGCTGTTCCAGTGGTAGCCCTGGCCGCTCGGTGACTCCTCCTTGGGCCGGTAGAAGTGGCGCGTACCGACGAACGCCACCGTGTCCTTGAACTCCTCACGCTTCGCGACGCCCGCCTGCGCCTTCATCAGCGAGAGCGCCCGCGGGTGCGTCTCGTCCGGGCCGTTCATCCCTGTCTCGGCGATCACGAACGGCAGGTCCGGCACCCCGAGCTCCTTGCGCGCATCACGGATGAAGCAGGCCATGTTCTCTTCGTAGGCGTCGTTGAACTCCTGGTTGATGCGGTCGTTCCAGCCCTGGTGCCAGCCGAAGCCGACGATCTCGTAGCCCTTGTCGTGGCCGTCGACCTTCGCGCTGCGGACGGTCTTACGGAGCTCGGGGAAGCGCTCCTCGAGGTTCGCGAGCACGTCGCTGACCTGCGTGAACAGCTCGGTGTAGTTCGGTCCGACCTCGCCGCCCGCGCTGGGCGGACGGAAGTCGACCGCGAGGCTCTTGCCGCCCCACGCGACCTTGACGAGCAAGACGTCGTCGTCGAGGTGCTCGCCGATCACGTGACCGAAGCCGAGCTCGGGGCCGATCGCCGTCCCGCGCGCGCCGTAGCCGGGGGCGAGCCTGCCGCGCACGTCGCGCGCGCCCGTGAAGGAGATCCACACGTCGTCGCGTTCGATCCACTCGCCCTTCTTGTCGACGAGGTGGGCGAAGCGATTCTTCGTTGCCTTGTCCTTCACGAGATGCGCGAGGCTGCCCTTGCCGCCGTTCTTGTCCTCGCGGGCCTCGACTTCACCCGCCCCAACCATGTTCGACTGCCCGGCGAGGATGAAAACCTTCAGGGGCCCGTCGGCCGCAGCGAACGGGGCGAGGAGCACGAGGATGGCGACGCGAGTGATGACGTGATGCATGCACAGAGGATACGGTGCCGCGCGCCATGATCCTCGACTGCACACACCGCCACTTCCTCGCTCCGCTCCTCGCCGCGTTCGCGCTGCTCATGATCGATGGGCGGGCCGCTGCCGTGCAGCGCACCAAGCCGCCGGTTACCGACCTGACCGAGAACTCGGCCACCGACGGCAAGCACGACTGGAACCTGGGTCCTACCGGTGCGCGGGGCTGGATGTGGGGCTGGAGGCTAGAGACGACGGACGCGCGCCAGATCCTGATCACCGCGGTCGCGGAGGGCTCGCCTGCCGACGGTGTGCTCGAGGTCGGTGACGTGATCCTCGGCGTCGATGGCGATGCGTTCACGCGCGATCCGCGCCGCGCGCTCGGCGAGGCGATCACGGTTGCGGAGACTCGTGAGGGCAAGGGCCGGTTGGAGCTGCTGCGCTGGCGCGACGGCAAGCGCAAGCTCGTCACCGTGCGACTGCCCATGCTGGGCACGTACGCCGATACTGCGCCGTGGGATTGCCCCAAGTCCGAGGACGTGCTCGAGCTCGCCTGCGAGCACATCGCCGCGAACATGAAGGGCGACATCGACGGGATGATGAACGCGCTCGCGCTGCTGGCGACCGGTGAGTCGAAGTATCGAAAGCTCGTCGAGGAGCTGGCGCGCGAGGTCGGCGATCCCTCGGTCGAGCTCACGCTCGAAGGGCGCACGTCGGGGCTCTTCGCGTGGGAATGGGGCTACCGCAACCTGTTCCTGTGCGAGTATCACCTCGCCACGAAGGACAAGCGTGTGCTGCCGGCGATCGTCGAGTACTCGACCACGATCGCGCAGGGACAGAGCGGCGTCGGGACGTGGGGGCACGGCATGGCCTGGCCCGATCTGAACGGCGGCCGACTGCACGGCCGGCTCGGTGGTTACGGCGCGCTGAACCAGTCCGGGCTCGTCTGTCACCTATCGCTGGTGCTGGCGCAGAAGTGCGGCGTGAAGGACCCGGAGATCGACGTAGCCGTCGAGCGCGCGAACCGCTTCGCGTCTTTCTACGCCGGCAAGGGCGCGATTCCGTACGGCGACCATCGTCCCGGCTGGGACGCCCACGACGACAACGGCAAGAACTCCCTCGCGGCGCTGATCTTCGATCTGCAAGGGCGGCGGGAGGAGGCGCGCTTCTTCGCGAAGATGACCGTCGCGTCCTACGGCGAACGCGAGCGCGGCCACACGGGCAATTACTTCAGCTACCTGTGGGGCCCGCTCGGCGCCGCGCGCGTCGGGCCTGATGCGGTGGCGGCGTTCCTGCGCGAGCAGAGCTGGTTCTTCGACCTCGCGCGCGCCCATGACGGCAGCTTTCCGTACCAGGGCGGCGCGGGCATGGACGGCGGCGAGCACCAGTACGGAAAGTGGGACTGCACCGCGGCGTTCGTGCTGGCGAGCACGCTGCCGCGCGCCGAGCTCTACATGACCGGCAAGGGCATCGCTCCGGAGCAGGCGCTCGTCGGCGACGAGCTCGCGGACGCCATCGACGCGGGGCGCGGCTTCGATTCGTGGAGCCTCGCGAGCGAGCACTACGAGGCGATGGATTCGGGCGAGCTGCTGGGGCTTCTCGAGAGCTGGTCACCGGCGGTGCGCTCGCGCGCGGCCGCTGCGCTGGCGAAGAAGGACGGCGAACCGGTGCCCGCGATCCTGAAGCTGCTGGGCTCGACAGACCTCGACGCGCGCTACGGCGCTTGCCAGGCGATCGTCGCGCTGGGTCCGAAGGCTGCGGAAGCGGTGCCCGCGCTGACGAAGGCGCTCGGCGCCGACGACGTGTGGTTGCGCATTCAGGCGGCCTTCGCCCTCGCGAGCGTCGGCGATGCGGCGCGCGGAGCGGCCCCGGCGATGCTCGAGCTCGCGCTGACCGACGACCCTGCGGACCCGCGCGGCTTCACCCAGCGCTACCTCGCCTTCTGCCTCTTCTACCGCGGCGGCGCGCTGAAGATGCGCGGTCTGCTCTCACGCTCCCTCGACGGCGTGGACCGAGAGCTCCTGCTCACGGCTGTCGAGCGCCTGCTCGCGAACGACGACGGCCGCGCGCGCGGCGCGCTCGGAACGGTCTACCAGAACCTCACGATCGAAGAGCTCACGCCGCTCCTGCCGGCGATCGTGGAGGCGATCCGCACGCCATCGCCGAGCGGTGTGATGTTCGCGAACGACATTCGCCTGCGGGGGATCGACCTGCTGGCCGAGCATCGCATTCGCGAGGGCATGGAGCTCGCGATCCCCGTGATGGAGATCCAGCAGTGGGGCAAGCAGGATCGCATCCTGCGGGCCCTGCGCGCGCTCGGCGTCTACGGCGGCGGGGCGAAGCCGATCCTGCCGGACCTGCGCGACCTCGAGCGCCGCCTCCAAGCGCACTCCGAGGCCAAGAACCTCGGAGAGCAGATCCAGCTCTGCCATGAAACCATCGCGGCGATCGAAGCGGCGCCGGAAGGCGAGCCGCTGCGGACGGTGCAGGAGCTGGTTGGCCGGTAGCGCATTCGGGGAGTCGGGTGCCGCAGCGACCCCGTACTCTCGCTCTCACCGCGCCAGGCTCTCCTGAAGCTGCTCCATCGAGTACTGGTTGACCCGGAGGAAGCCGCGGCCGCTGTCATCGAGATCGGCGATCGTCACGAGTACTGTGGCGAAGGCCAGCGCGAGGATGGCCGTGCCGACCCGTCGCCGCGAGCCGTCCGCGCCCGACTGGTACCCGACGGCCATCATCGCGAGCATGGAGACCACGTAGAGCACGAACCACAGGGGTCCCGGGATCCGCGTCACCAGACCCTTGTTGACGCGCTCTTCGTGCGTGTCGAAGACGGTGTTGCAGGAGTCCAGGAACAGCGCTGACATGGGCGTGGGCTGGCTCTGGCTCTGGGTCACCCCGATGGCCCAGAGTTCCGCCTGGATCTCCTTGGCGCGGCCGAGAGTCGCTGTGCGGTGATCGCGCTCGAAGTTGCTGGGTTGCAGCCTGAGGTCCACCCACTCGCGTAGCAGCCGCTGAGCCTGATCGCGCCCATCCGCTGGCAGGAGGTCCGTGCGCAGGTAGCAGGTTCCGATGGCGTTCGCACCCTCGACGACGAGTTGCTTCCTATCGGTGTAGCGCGAAGACGCGTCGCCGAAGGTGAAGGCGAGGATGAAGGCCAGCAGCCCGAGCGTCGCACTGACCGTGCTCCCGATCGAGCTGCTGGACTCATGGCCGCCCGCGCCGAGCGTCAGGCCGACGCGCCGGCCCCCTTCGATGCACACGAGACTCATGACCACCGTGCCCAGGAAGAGGGCGTAGATGGGGATCTCGTTGAAGATGAGATTCTCCATGGCTCGTTTGCGCTCGCGAGGGGACGGTTCGGCTTTCGACGAAGACAGGCGGTGGGGAAGTCGAGCGGCTCGCTGAAGCGCGCGACGGGTCGGACCGCGTGACTGGCCTGCGGTGGACTCCGCGCGTCAGTCTACCCAGGTTGCTGCCCGAGGCGATCGCCGTCCTGTCGCCTCGCACTCCGTCCGGCACCGGACTCACACCGGACTCACACCTCCGCGTCTGTCGCTCCCCGGCGACACGCCGAACTCGCGCTTGAAGGCGCGGCAGAACGCGGCCTCCGAGCGATAGCCGAAGCGCTCGCCCACGATCCCGAGGGGATCGCTGCTCTCGCGCAGCGTCATGCGGGCCATGCGCAGCCGCCAGCGCGCGAGATAACGCATCGCAGGCTCGCCGACGACGTCGGTGAAGCGCTTGGCGAAGGCCGAGCGTGACATCGCCGCCGTGCGCGCGAGGGTCGCGAGCGTCCAGTCCGAACCCGGCTCGCGGTGGATCGCCGCGATGGCGCGCCCG